>CAZPJJ010000301.1:0-5494 GCA_964586535.1 uncultured Acidobacteriota bacterium
AGATGAGACCGTCGGCCCAGATGAGGCCGTCGGCCCAGATGAGACCGTCGGCCCAAATGAGACCGTCGGCCCAGATGAGGCCGTCGGCCCAGATGAGACCGTCCGCCCAGATGAGGCCGTCGGCCCAGATGAGTCCATCGGCCCAGATGAGACCGTCGGCCCAGATCAGGCCGTCGCCCCAGAGCAGGCCTTCGCCGGTCGCGAGTGCGTCGGCCCAGATGAGACCGTCCGCCCAGATCAGGCCGTCGGCCCAGATCAGTCCGTCTTCGCGGATCAGGCGCTCGGCGGCGTCGGCCCAGATGAGACCATCGGCCCAGATGAGACCGTCGCCATAGACGGCTTCGAGGCCGCTCGGCAGGGCGATCTTCCCGCGCAGCGGGGTGAGCGTGTAGACGATGTCCACGCCGGAGGGGTGACGGCCGAGGAGCGGCGAGGTGGAATTGAAGTGCGGGACGCCCGCGAAGCGATCGCTCAATTCGAGCGCCTTCTCGACGTCCACGTAGCCGGCGCCGCGCGCGAAGATGTCCTGGCCGGGATCCTTGGACGCGGTGCGCATGAGAACCGACTTGACGGCGTCGTTGGTGAGGTTGTCGTGGCGCTCGAGCATGAGGGCGGCCGCGCCGGAGACGAAGCCGGCGGCCATGCTCGTGCCGGAGAGTTCGAGACCGGCTTCGCTGACGCGCTCGGGGTAGCGGGTCGGGATGGTCGCGCCGGGGGCGATCGCGGAGACGATGCGATTGCCGGGAGCCACGACGTCGGGCTTCACGACGCGGTCGCCAAACGACGGACCGCGGCTGGAATAGGTCGCGATGCCGTCATCGCCGCGCTCGATGGTGTTGAAGTCGTTCGTCGCACCGACGGTGATCACCCAGGGGTCGTTGCCGGGAGCGTTGATGGTCTGGGCGCCGTCGCGGCCACGGTTGCCCGCGGAGCAGACGACGGTGAGACCGGCGGCCCAGGCACGGCGCACGGCCGCGTTCACCGGGTCGATGAGCACGGACATCTGCGGCGCGTAGCCGAGCGAGAGGTTGACGACTTCGATGCCGTACTCGTCTTTGTGCGCGATGGTCCAGTCGATGGCCGCGAGCACGTTCGAGAGCTTGCCCGAGCCTTCGGCGTCGAGAACGCGCAGCACGACGAGGTCGGCCTCGGGCGCGACACCCTGCTCGCCGGCGATGATCCCGGCGATGTGGGTGCCGTGACCGTGACCGTCTTCGGCCTGGCCGCTCGGATCGACGAAGTCGACCCGGGCGAGCACCTGTTCTTCGCGCACCGCGGCGCCGATGCTGACGCCGGTGTCGATCAGGGCGACGGTCACGCCGCGTCCGGTCTGACCGAAACGCGCAGCGGCGGTGTCGACGAAGATTGACGAGGTCGCGACGTCGAGATGCGCGAACATCTCGCGGTCGGTCGCGATCGAGAGCACGTCGGGGCGGGAGGCCAGCGCGCGAACCACGCCGACCGGAAGCTCCGCGACGATCGAGCCGAGGCGTTCGGACGAGAACGCCATGGGCTGACCGCCGAGAAGTCCGACGAGCGCGCGCGGCGTCGACTCTTCGCGCATCTGGACGACGACGGTGATCTTCTCGGAGGCGGAGGCGGCCTTGGACTGCTGGGCAGAGGCGAGCCAGCGCTCGACATCGGGCGCCAGCTGCGCGCGCGCGCTCGAACCCAGCGACTGCGCCTGCACGGCGGTCAGGGCCACGAGCGCGACGATCGCCATGAGCGCGGTGCTGCGGATGAACTTCTTGGTATTCACGAATCCCCCTTTCCACTCTTCAACGGGGTCCCGGTCGCGTTTCGGGACCCGGGGTGCACCCCACCGCATTGCAAGGAACGCGCCAGGCCTGCAGAATTGAGAAAGCTTTTATTTACAATGACTTAGCGAGCGAGACAGAATGCCCGTCTCGTCTCAGTGAGACGAGCCGAGGAATCGCGAGACAGCTTTAAATCGTTGAAAAGGGGCGACTTGAGCGAGAGACCGGCGCGAGACGCGCCGCCGGTCGTGAGACGAGACGCACACGCTTTGGCCTCAAAGTCCGTAGCGCCGCAGCCGACGGTAGAACGTCGCGCGGCTCATCCCGAGGAGAGCGGCGGCGATCTCCTTGGCCCCCCCTGCTTCTTCGAGGGCCTTGACGATCGTGGCGCGCTCGCGCGCCTCCTCGCTCTCGAGACCGTCGTTGCCGGTCCACGGCTCGCGGGCTTCATCTGCGCGGCCTCCCGAGACGAATCCGCCAATCTCTGGATCGGCTTCGAGGGTCCGGACGGAGATCTTTCCGTCCTCCGAGAAAAGCAGCATGCGTTTGACGACGTTCTCGAGCTGCCGGACGTTGCCCGGCCAGTCGTACGCGACGAGGGCCCTCAGCACGGAGGGCATGACTTCGGGAACGGCCACGTTGGCGGCGGCGCATTCGCGGGCGAGGAGGTGCGAGACGAGGAGCGGGATGTCCTCCTTGCGCTCGCGCAACGGAGGCAGCGTCACCGTGATTCCGTTGAGCCGGTAGTAGAGGTCGGCGCGAAAGCGCCCCTCGGCGATGAAGTGGTCGAGATCGCGATGCGTGGCGGCGATCACGCGCACGTCGCAGCGGACGACCTCGTTGCCCCCGACGCGGCGCACGTCGCCCTCCTGCAGGACGCGCAGGAGCTTGGCCTGCAGGGCGGGACTCATCTCGCCGATCTCGTCGAGCAGGAGCGATCCGCCGTCGGCCTCTTCGAAGATGCCGGCCCGGTCGCGGTCGGCCCCCGTGAAGGCCCCGCGCACGTGGCCGAAGAGAATGGACTCGAGAAGCGATTCGGGAATCGCGGCGCAGTTCTCGGTACGGAACTCGCGGTCGCGCCGGTTCGAGGCTTGGTGCAGGGCGCGCGCGGCGAGTTCTTTACCGGTCCCGGACTCGCCGAGGATGAGCACGGGCACGTTGCTTTCGGCGACGCGCTCCAAGGTCTCGAAGACACGGCGCAGGCGCGGCGAGCGGGTGACCATCGCGCCGAAACGCCAGGCCTCGCCGGTCGTCGCGGCGAGGGCCTCGCGCTCGCGCGAGAGCCGTCCCATCAAGCGTCCGTAGGCGACGGTGAGCGCGGCGTTGTCGGCGAGCGCCTGCAAGAGCCGCAGATCACCATCGGTGAAGGCGGCTTTCGTCCCGCGGCTGTCGACGTAGAGGCAGCCGATCACCTCCGCGCCCGCTCGCAGCGGAGCGCACATGACGGAGCGAATACCGAGCGCGAGAACTGATGCCGCGTTGGCGAGGTCTTCGCTGGCCCGCGCGTCCGAGGCGACGAACGACCGCCCTGCCTCGGCGTGGGCGAGCGCGCTCCGCGAGACTCTCAGGGCATCGGCGACGTCCGCGCCGTCGAGACCGAGCGAGGCCGCGACATCGAGCGAACCGCGCCCGTCGCGCATGACGAGTAGTCCGCGTTCGGCGCCCGTTTCACGGACGGCGAGCGAGACGATGCGCTCGAGCACGGGATCGAGATCGCCGCCGCGCGAAAGCGCCTGGGCGACTTCGTAGAGTCCGGCGAGCGCGCTCGACCCCGCGTCGCGGGTGCGTGCGTCGCGTTGGCGCCGCGCCGCGAGCAGGACCGGCGCGAGATCGGGCCGAGCGAGGAAGCGCGCGCGGCGCAGCGGCTCGTGCAAGGAGGCCGCGACGCGCTCGATTGCGGCGGCGGCGGCGTCCTGGGCGCCGAGCGCTTCATCCTCGCGGCCGAGTGCGCGCAGCAGCCGCACGCGCAACGTGGCGAGCGCGATCTCGACCTCGGCGGGCCCGTGATGGCGCGCGAGTCCCAAGCCCTCGTCCGTCTGCGCGAGCGCGAGTTCGGTCGAGCCGGCCGTCTGCCAGGCGCGCGCACGCTCGAGACGAATCGCGGCGCGCAGCGCCGGCGCCTCTTCGCTGGTCAGCGAGAGCGGCAGGTCGGCTTCGTCGATGTAGCGCAGCGCGCCGCGGACGTCGCCTTCTTCGTGCGCGATCCGCGCGAGCTCGAGCGCCGCGATCACGCGCTGCTTGAGCGCCCCGGCTCGCGAGGCTTCTTCGAAAACCTCCGACGCTTCCGCCCGCGCGGCGTCGAGGCGCCGGTCCTCGCGCAGATCGCGGGCGATCGCGAGCATGGCGTAGAGCCGCTGGCGGGATTCGTCGAAGACGATCGCGAGTTCGCGCGCGACTTTATGGTGATCGCGGGCGGCCTCGCGCTCGTCGAGGTGGAAGAGGGCGTCGCCGATGCCGAGCAGGCCCGTGATGCGCGCCTCGTGCTTCGAGATGCGGCTCGCGGTGTCGAGCAGCTTCTGCCCGAGCTCGATCGCCTCGGTGTAGCGACCGAGGCGATTGAGCAGGAAGAGCAGGCTCTCCATGACGACTTCGATGGGGGCTTCGGGGTCGATCGTCTCGAGTTCTTCGATCGTCCGCCGCGCGTTCGAGACCGCGACGGTAGGGTCGCCGAGGTAGCCGCGGATGAGCGCTTCGGTCAAAGAGGCGAGAAGCGTCCAGCGGCGGTCACCGATGCGGTCGAAGACCGACTGCGCGCGGCGGATGCGCTCGAGGCCCGCGGCGGGCCGGCCCGCGAGCGCGTGCGGCAGCGCGGCGTCGTGCAGATTGCGCGCGAGGACGCGCAGATCGCCGCTCTCCTCGGCGAGCGCGCAGGCGCGGTCGAGCGGCTCGAGCGCCTTGGGGTGACGCCAGGTCTCCCAGTAGATCGTCGCGAGGATCTTGAGCGCCGTCGATGCGGTGCGGACGTCGCGCCCCGCGAGGGCGAACTCGACGGCCTGCTCGGCGGCGCGCTCTGCGGGCTCCCAGGCGTAGACCTCGCGGAGCGCCGCGGCGAGCGCGCAGAGGGCGCGCGCCTGCTCGACGTCGCGTCCGGCACTGCGGGCGATTACCGCCCAGGTCTCGCAGACGCGCGCTGCGCGCGCGAAGTCGCGGGCCTCGCTCGAAGCGCGCGCAAGGCGCGCGATCGCAGTCAGGCGCGCGTCCACGTCGTCGGCGAGGCGCTCCTGCGCGGCCTCGTAGAGCGGAATCGCTGCGCGGAACTGCCAGGACGCCACGAGGGTATCCGCAGCGCTCAGCAGATCGCGCGCGGCATGAGCGCCCGCTCCCGCCTCCAGCAGGTGACCGGCGCGCAGGATCTCGTCGCCGCCGCGCCGCTCGAGGTGGGCCGCCCAGAGCCGGTGCCACTCGCAGCGCGAGTCTCCGTCGAGGCTGCGCAGCATCTCGTCGCGCAGGAGCGCGTGCGAGAACGACGCGCGTCCATCGGGCTGGCGCCGCACGATCCGGCGCGCGATGAGTCGCTCGATGGGCGATTCGGCCCCGTTCCCGAGCATCGCCACCAGATCCTCGGTGCGGACGGGATGGCCGGCGACCGCCATCGCGGCGAGGACCTCCCGCTCGCTCTCGCTCGAGCGATCGAGGCGCTCGCGGATCACGTCCGAGACCCGCTCGGGAAGCTCGCCCCGCGCGTCGTGGCGGGCCGCGCCGCCGCGCTCGCGCAAATCCAGCAGCAGTTGCTGGAG
>CAZPJJ010000302.1:0-5474 GCA_964586535.1 uncultured Acidobacteriota bacterium
GGAGCAGGGTGGACTCAATGCAACGCGTGTCTCTCGCACTGGCCTGTCAAGCCTCCTGAGTGTCGCATTCACGGCCGTCTGCCCGCGGCGGGGGCGAGGGAGCGCGACGATTTGCGGCTACCGAGCGAGACGCGCGGCTCGGGTGTCGCGTTGAGTCCACCCTGCTCCCGGAACTGATGCACTCGCGAGGGCCGGCTGGGAGCAGATCCCGGTGAACGCGACACGGTGCGCGGAGCGATGCCGTCGCGACACGGTGCGATGGGCTCCGCAGGCGCGGCAAAGTGCACGGAGATGCGCGGTCGCGACACGGTGCACGGAGATGCGCAATCGCGGTGCCGCGGGCCAGTCCGCGCAAGGGCGGCACCATCCGCAGGGCTGGGCGATCGCGTCACCATGCGCCACAAATCGCGGCCGCGACACCGTCCGCCGGGCGGCGCGATCGCGGTGCCGGCGCTGGCGCTGGTACTGCCGCTACCGCGTTCCCTCGCGGCGCGCTCGCGTTGCGAATCCGGCGGAGAGCACAGGACGCCGCGAGAAAGGCGCCCGCCGGTTGGGCTCGTCGTCGACGCCAGAACCGTCGCTCACATGCGTGACTTGTCGCGCTCACTGGGGTCTGCTGGTGGCAGGTTCGTTCGAGCGCACTTCTTCCGGGAGCAGGGTGGAGTCAACGCGACACGTCCCCCTGCAAAGACCCGCCAAATCTCCGGAGTGTTGCGTTCACAACCGTCTGCCCCCGGCAGGGCTGAGCGAGTGCGACGATCTGCAGCCGTCGAGCGAGGAGAGCCGCACCGGTGTCGCATTGAGTCCACCCCGCTCCCGGAACTGATGCACCCGCGAGGGCCTGCTGGGAGCAGACCGCAGTGAACGCGACACGCTGCGCGATCGCGACGCGGTGCGCGGGGCTCCGTCGGCGCAGCACGGTGCAAGGAACTGCGCAATCGCAGCACCGCACGCCGGGCTCCGCAGTCCTGGCGCCGCGCACGGAACTGCGCAATCGCAGCACCACACACCGGGCTCCGCGGCCGCGACACCGTCCGCAGCGCCAGGCAGTCGCTGCACCGCGCACCGATCTGAGCAGTCCCTGCCACGCGCATCGCGCGACGCGATCGCTCCCTCGGTCTCAGCGTCGCGCGGCGGCGCCGCCGCTCACCGCGCGGCGCCATCGTGGAGATGGTGCTGGCGCCGTTGCTCTCCTCATCTCACTGGCGATCGCGTTGTGACGGGAGTCGATCAACTCACTCCGTCGAGCCAGGCCGTCACGAACCCGAATGGTCCATTGCCGCCCGCGTGATGCAGGACGAGCTCAATGGTATTCGGGCCCTCGACGAGCGTGACCTCGACGTCGATCGCATAGGTGGAAGCGTTCAGGACCGCCGGGACGAGCACCGGCTGGCCGTTCACGAGGACGCTTCCTTGGACGCGATGATGCGCGGGCTGCGGACTGGGATAGCTCGCGCCGTTGCGTACGCGAAGGACGTACCGTCCGCCGCTACCGACGGGGATCGCCAGCGTTTTTGTGTACCACTGAGAAGGTTGTTCGACGGGAGCGTTGCTGCTCAGTACGCCGCCACGGTCGATGTGGACGACGGTGAAGGGTGAGATGTCATCACGGACGCCGGCGAGGTCGTCGAGGCAAGCGGCGAGGAGCATCCGTTGCCCGCTGACGCAACCTTCGAGAGCGATGGGCGAGCCTGGGTGCTGGTACCGTCCGCCTGGACCATAGCTGGGCCCGTAGACCTGGACGCACTTGTCGATCCCGGTCGCGTAGGTCGCGTCGCAGCACGAGCGCTCGGAGCACTCATCCCAACGAGCGAGCGCGACGTGCGTCGTCGTGAACGCGAGCAAGACCGCGACCAAGCAAGCCGACTGCGTTCGTTTCCTCGATACCCCCATCCGTCCGCACGCGCTAAGCGCGATACGTCACGCGAATCGTGCGACGGTGTCCCCTGGAAGCGACGCGGAGAGTGTAGTCCAGGAGCTGTGCTGCCGGCTGCGACAGTCGCGGTCGCGCGGACTCCCGCCCTGCGGCCCCGAAGTGCCGCGAGACCGAGGCGGGCACGGCCGCGAGCGCCCTAGGTGGTGGCCTTCGCGACTTCATCCGCGGCGAGCGTTGCGCTCGTTCCACGTGTCCTGCTCGTCGCGTCCGGCGCACGCCCGATCGTCATCGAGGGTCGTCCTGCGGCAAAGCCGCGACGCCACGCCCAGAGGATCACGGCGACCGATGCGGTGATGAGCCCGGTCTCGATGCCGACGCCCGCGCTGGGCTGCTCGCCGGCGGATGGAGCAATCGAGGAGCACAGCGACGACCGGTTTGACGAAAGCGTGGGCCGAGGCCGCGCGATCACTGCGACGTGCTCCGGGCCGCGTGATGGCGCTGGCGCTAGTACTGGCGCTGCGGCTTTCCCTGATGGGGCGCTCGCCTCGCGCGACCGGCGGAGAGCCCGAGGTGCGACAAGAACGGCGCGCACCCGTCGGGCTGGTCGTCGGCGCCGAAACCGTCGCTCGCATGCGTGAGTTGTCGCGTTCGCGGGAGTGTGCCGGTGGCAGGTCGATGCAAGCGCATCAATTCCGGGAGCAGGGTGGACTCAACGCGACACATGCCCCTTGCAGAGGCCCGTCATGCACCTCGAGTGTTGCGTTCACAGCCGTCTGCCCCCGGCAGGTGTGAGCGAGTGCGACGTGTTGCAGCCGTCGAGAGAGGCGCGTCGCACCGGTGTCGCGTTGACTCCACCCTGCTCCCGGAATTGATGCACTCGCGAGGGCCTGCTGGAAGCAGACCGCGGTGAACGCGACACGCTCCGCGATCGCGGCACCGTGCACGGCACTACGCGATCACGACACCTCGCACCCATCGAGCAAACCGCCGCCCCGTTCCCCGGGCCGCGTTATCGCAGGCCACACCCGCGGAGTCCCGCTCCAGGAGCACGCGCCTCTCGCCCCGCCTACCGCGATGCATCGGCAACCGGCTCGGTCGGGCTCCCCGCCACCGTGCTCTCACGGCGCGGCGCGGCCGCTGCGCTGGGGGCCTCGCGGAAGCGCGCGCGCGCCCAGAGGATCACGGCGACGGATGCGGTGATGAGTGCGGTCGCGATGCCGACGCGTGCGCTGAGCTGCTCGCCGGCGAAGGCCCAGCCGAGGAGCACGGCGACGACGGGGTTGACGAAGGCGTAGGTGGAGACCGCGGTCGCGGAGACGACGCGCAGGAGCCACACGTACGCGGTGAGCGTAACGATCGAGCCCATCACGACGAGGTAGACGAGCGCGCCGAACGACGCACCGGAGACGGCGCCGAGGTCGACGCGCGGCCACTCGCCGGCGAGCGTCCCGCCGACGAGAAGCGCGGCGCCGCCCGCGAGCATCTCCATGCCGGCCGAGAGGAACGGCGAGCGCGGCAGCTGGGCGTCGCGCGAGTAGAGCGAGCCGCCGGCCCAGAAGAGCGTCGCCATGACGAGCAGCAGCGCACCGAGAGGATCGACACCGCCGAGCGCGACGCCATCGGGGCGCACGAGGATGCCGACGCCGAAGAGCCCGAGCGCGATGCCCGCGAGCACGACTTTGCCGGGGCGTTGGCCGCCGAAGAAGAGCGACGAGAGCAGCGTCATCGAGAGCGGCATGGTGGCCACGAGGAGCGCGGCGACCGACGAGGGCACCCACTGCTGCGCCCAGGTGACGAGGCCGTTGCCGCCGGCCATGAGGCAGAGTCCGACGATGGCGGCATCGCGCCACTCGACGAGGCGCGGACGCGCGGCGCCGGTGGCGCGGCAGTAGCCGTAGACCAGCGCGCCGGCAACGAGGAAGCGCATACCCGCCATGAGCAGCGGCGGTAGCGTCTCGAGGCCGATGCGGATCGCGAGATAGGTGGAGCCCCAGACGAGGTAGACCGCGGCGAAGGCGGCTACGACGAGCAGGCGGTGAGGACGATCCATCCGAACCTCCGTCGCGGAACTCCCGGGCTGACTGAGATCGAGGCGAAGTATGCCTTCGAGAGCGGTGCCGCAACAGTGATAGATTTCGTGTATTGTGACCGGCACAGATTGACCATCGGCCGGCTGTACCGGCTCCGAGACCGTTCATGAGCGTTCGCAAGGACCTTTCGCAGCGAGAGGTGGCCGGTGGCCCGCCGACGGGCGGGAAATCGCGCGTCCGAGCGCCGCAGCCCTCGCGGCCGCACGAGAAGACCGTCCTCTACCGCGATGTCGCCGCCCGTCTCGAAGCTCTGATCGGCACGGGCGCGCTCCGCGCTGGTGAACGCATTCCGTCGGTGCGGCGGATGGCGCGCCAGCTCGGCGTGAGCGTGTCGACGGTGCTCGAGGCGTATGCGCTGCTCGAGAGCCGAGGCCTCGTCGAGGCGCGCCCACAGTCGGGACACTTCGTGCGTCGCTCTGCGGCGTGCGAGATCCCGTCGCGCAGCGAGAGCGTCGAGGAGGCGACGCCGCTCGAGCTGGGAGACCTCGCGCTGCGCGTCAACCGCGAGATGATGCGCACGGACCTCGTGCCGCTCGGGGCGGCGATCCCCTCGCCCTCGTTCTTTCCGCAGGCGCGCATCGGGCGCGCGCTGGCGCGTGCGCTGCGCGAGCAGCCGGAAGCGTCGCACGGCTACGACGGGGTGCCGGGGCTCGCGACGCTGCGCGTCGAGTTCGCGCGGCGGATGCTCGCGGCCGGGGCGACGACGGCGCCGGACGACATCGTCACGACGGCCGGGGCGCAGCAGGCGGTGTGCCTGGCGCTGCGCGCGGTAACGAAGCCAGGAGACACGGTCGTCGTCGAGAGCCCGACGTACTTCGGCATGCTCGAGGCGCTCGACGCGCTGCATCTGAAAGCGCTCGAGGTCGCGACCTGCCCCGAGGAAGGCCTCGACCTCGACGAGCTCGAGCAGGCGCTGGATCGCGAGCGCGTCGCCGCCGTCGCGATCATCCCCACCTTCGGAAACCCGACGGGGCACCTCATGCCGGACGAGGCGAAGCGGCGGCTCGTGGCACTGCTCGCGAAGCGCGGCATCCCGCTCGTCGAGGACGATGTCTATGGCGAGCTCGCGTTCGAGGGCGAGCGGCCGAAGGCGTGCAAGGCCTTCGATCGCGAGGGGCTGGTGCTCTACTGCTCGTCGCTCTCGAAGACGCTCTCGCCGGGGTTGCGCGTGGGGTGGTGCGCGCCGGGGCGGTTCCAGCGCGACGTGATGCTATTCAAGCATTCGCTGGCCGTGGCGACAGCGACGCCGAATCAGATGGCCGCGGCCGAGATGCTGCGCTCGGGATCGTTCGACAAGCACCTGCGCCAGCTTCGCGCGCTCTATCACGACCTGATGCGCCGGGTGTCGAGCGTGGTCACCGAGACCTTCCCCGAGGGGACGCGCATGACGCGCCCGCGCGGCGGCCACGTGATGTGGATCGAGATGCCCGCCGACCGCGATGCGCTGGCGCTGCATCGCGCGGCCATCGCCGCGGGCGTGAGCATCGCGCCGGGTCCGCTCTTCTCGC
>CAZPJJ010000303.1:0-5469 GCA_964586535.1 uncultured Acidobacteriota bacterium
CCGATTCCGCGCGCGACGTCGTGGACGTCGACGCCGACGGATTCGCAGAGATCGGCGATCTCGTTGATGTAGGAGATCTTCACCGCGAGGAAGGCGTTCGCCGCGTACTTCACGAGCTCGGCCGCGCGGCGGCGCACCGAGAGGATCGGCGTCTCGATCAGGAAGAGCGGCCGGTAGAGATCGCGCATGATCGCCGCGGCGTGCTCGTCCTCGGTGCCGACGACGACGCGGTCGGGGCGCATGAAATCCTCGATCGCCGAGCCCTCGCGGAGGAACTCTGGATTCGAGGCCACGCTGAACGGATGCCCGTCGCGCAACCGCTCCTTGATCACCGCCTCGAGGCGATCACCCGTGCCGACGGGTACCGTCGATTTGGTGACGATCACCTTGTAGCCGTCCATCGCGTCGGCGATCTCCTCGGCGACGCGGAAGACGGCGGTGGTTTCGGCGCGGCCGCGGCGATCCTGAGGCGTTCCGACGGCGATGAAGAGCACGAGGTTGTCGCGGACCGCGCCCTTGAGATCGGTCGTGAAGCGCAGGCGGCCCGCATCGACGTTGCGCTTGACGAGCGCGTCGAGCCCGGGTTCGTAGATCGGCATCTCACCGCGCAGCAGCGCATCGATCTTCGACTGGTCCGAGTCGACGCAGGTCACCGTCGTGCCGAACTCGGCGAAACAGGCGCCCGAGACGAGGCCGACGTATCCCGTTCCGATCATCGCGATGTTCATGCGGACGCTCCGTGTCCCTCGCTCGCGGCGCGCTGCTCCCGATACCACGCGACGTAGCGCGCGATCCCGTCGGCCACCGGGACCCGCGGATCGTAGCCGAGTTCGCGGCGTGCGCGGGAGACGTCGGCGTACGTGACGGGAACGTCACCCGGTTGATCGGGCTGGCGATCGAGGATCGGCTCGCGGCCGAGCGCGGCACCGATCGCCGCGACGAGCTGCGCGAGCGTCGTCGTCGCGGATTCGCCGAGGTTGTAGATGCGATGGCCCAGGGCGCGATCGAGGGCCGCGATCGTGCCGTGGCAGATGTCGTCGATGTAGGTGTAGTCGCGTCGCGACTGCCCGTCCCCGTAGAACGGAACCGGTTTCCCCTCGTCGATGAGCCGCGTGAACTTCGCGATCGCCATCTCGGGGCGCTGCCGCGGGCCGTAGACCGTGAAGAAGCGCAGTCCCACGAGATTCATGCCGAAGATCGCGTGGTAGACGTGCGCGAGCAGCTCGTTGGCTTTCTTGGTAGCCGCGTAGGGCGAGACCGGGTGATCCACCGGGTCGTCCTCGGCGAAGGGCACCTTGGTGTTGCCGCCGTAGACCGACGAACTCGACGCGTAAACGACGGTCCGGATGCCGGCCTGCCGCGCGGTCTCGAAGATCACGGTCGTGCCGCGCACATTGACGTCCGCGTAGAGCTCGGGATTCTCGAGGCTCGGCCGCACGCCCGCCCGCGCCGCGAGGTGGATGATCGCGCCGACCCCGTGCGTACGCAGCGCGGCCGCGAGCGTCTCGCGGTCGCGGATGTCGCCCTCGACGAGCGCGAAGCGCGGGTTGGCGAGCGCCGCGCGGAGGTTCGCGCGCTTGATGCGCGGGTCGTAGAACTCGTCGAAAGAGTCGAGACCGACCACCCGCTCGCCGCGTGCGAGCAGATGGTCGGTCAGATGCGATCCGATGAAGCCCGCGGCGCCCGTGACCAGGATCGCCCCGTGCTTGCCCGCCACGGTCACAGCTTGAAGACGTGCGGCGCCTTCGTGCCGCGATCCTTCGTCGCGTTGCGGGTGTCGAAGACCAGCGGAGACGAAGCGATCGCCACGCCGTAGTCCACATTGGTGTGGTCCGTGAGGATCAGCACCGCGTCGTGCTGCTTGACGCTCTCGGGCGTGTACGGCACCGCGGGGACGTCGTGGCCCTCGACGTTGCACGCCGTCACGTAGGGATCGTAGAAGGAGAGCTTCACGCCGCGCTGCAGGAGCAGGTGCATGACGTCCATCGCCGGCGACTCGCGGGTATCGGCGCAGTCGCGCTTGTAGGTCACGCCCATCACCAGCACGCGCGTGCCCTTGAGCGCGCGGCCCTGTTCGTTGAGCAGCAGCGCGAGCTTCTGCACGGCATGCTGCGGCATCGAGCGGTTGATCTCCGACGCCAAGTCGATGAAGCGCGTGAAGTAATTCAGCGAACGCAGCTTCCACGAGAGGTAGTGCGGGTCGATCGGAATGCAGTGCCCGCCCAGGCCGGGGCCCGGATAGAACGGCATGAAGCCGAAGGGCTTGGTCGCCGCGGCGTCGATCACTTCCCATACGTCCAGATCGAGACGCTCGCTGATCAGCGCGATCTCGTTGACGAGACCGATGTTGATCAGGCGGAAGGTGTTCTCGAGCAGCTTGACCATCTCGGCGGCGCGTGCCGACGACACGGGATGCACCTTCGGGATCGCGCGGCTGTAGATCTTGCAGGTCACGTCGTTGCACGCCGGCGTGACACCGCCGACGACCTTCGGCGTGTTCTCGGTCTTGTACTTTTCGTTGGACGGATCGACGCGCTCGGGCGAGAACGCGAGGAAGAAGTCCTCGCCGACCTTCAAGCCCGTCGACTCGAGCAACGGCAGCATCGCCTCTTCGGTGGTGCCCGGATACGTCGTCGACTCGAGCACGATCACCTGGCCGGGACGCAGGCGCGTCTTTATCTCCTCGGCCGCGCTCATCACGTACGAGATGTCGGGGTCGAGCGTCTTGCGCAGCGGCGTCGGCACGCAGATCAGGATCGCGTCCATATCGGCGAGCCCGTCGAAATCCGTCGTGGCCGCGAGGCGGCCGGCCTTGACCTGCTCGCTCACTTGCTCGGTCGTGACATCGCCGATGTAGCTCTCGCCGCGCTTGAGGGCATCGATCTTCGACGGATCGACGTCGAAACCGGTGACGTGATAGCCGCTGCGGCAGAAGATCTCCGCGAGCGGAAGGCCGACATATCCCATGCCGATCACGCCGACTTTGAGCGTACCGGCGGCTAGCTTGTCGAGGACCTGCCGCGCAGCCTGCGGCAGCTCGAGAGTCGTCATGAAACACTCCTCCGCGGGCCGCCGGGGGATGACCGCCTCGGGACCCGCCTGTCCGTCTCTGATCGCGCCGGTTTGCCTTCTACCGCAGAAGGTCCGCGTCCGGGGGTGAATATGGACTGCGGGCCAGCGGCTTTCCAGCCTCGGGCCGCACCAGACCCGAGACGGCTCCCGGGGAGGCCTCCGCGGACTCCTTCCCCTCCCGGTAGAAGCGGCGCAAGAGCCAGGTCGCGATCTTGCTCTCGCGGACCCCGCGCATCAGCAGCGTCGCGTCCTCGTGGAGGGTCGGCTCGTTGACCAGCTTGCCCAGCGTCCCCTGCCCTTCGTCGATCTTTCGCGTGATCGACGCCAGGTTCGCGAGCGAGGCATCCAGGTTGTTGGCCACGCGCTGGGCGCGCTCGTCGTCCCCGATGAGCGCCCCGGCCAGTCCCTTGCCCGCCCGCAGGCTCTCGGCGACCTCGGCGAGCGCCGTCGCCGTGCGGCCGAGGTCGGCCACCAGAGCATCCGCTTCGCCCTTCGATGTGAGCTGTCCCAGAACACCCTCGCCCTGCGAGATACGCTGCCCCACGACCCGCATCGCCTCGGCACCCGCCGCCAGGTCGTTCGAGACCCGGGCCGCGTACTCGTCATCCACCAGAAGCTTGCCCACGAAGCCGCGCCCCTTCTCGAGGTTCTCCAGCACCTGCTCGGCGTTGGTCATCGCCGCGACCGCGCGCGTCATGCCCTCCTGTCCGAACTCGGGATCGACGATCGCGCGCCCGAGCAGGCCCTTCCCCTGGCGGATCGCCACGAGGATCTCGCGCAGGTCGGCCGTGATCGTCTCGACCGTGTCCGCGATGCTGCCGCCCTTCTCGAAGATCGACTCGGGGATGTTGGGAGTGATGAAGTCGCCATCGCGCAGAGCCGGCCTTTCCGGGCTTCCCGGCGTCAGGTTCACCGACTTCTCGTTCGACACGAGTTGCAAGATCACGGGTGTCGCGGTCGTGTCCTGTCGGACGCGCGGCGCGTAGTCCTCGTCCACGCTGACGAAGACCTCGATCCCGGCGCTCTGCGGATCGGTGGGCAGGAAGATGCGCGAGACCGTCCCCACGCGAACACCCGCCATCGTCACCGGAGAGCCTACGCGCAGCCCCGACGCGTCGGGGAGATTCGTGCGGTACGTCATCTTCGAATCGAAGAGCTTCGCCTCCTGGCCGAGGATGAGGATCGAACCCGCGGCGATCAAGAGCGCGACGATCACGATCAGCCCCACCAGGACCTCGTGGACGAGTTTGCTTCCGCCGTGAGCCATCGTGTGCTCCCTCCTCGTGACGACGCGCCGGTCGCGCGTCAATCGTCCATCGGCCGCCCCGCGAGGAAGGCGGCAAGAATCGGGTCGTCCGTCACGCGCGCGTCCGCGACGCTGCCGAGGAAGCGGATCCGCCCCTCGTAGAGAAACGCGATGCGGTCGCCGACGTGGAACGCCGACTGGATGTCGTGAGTGACGACGACGCTCGTCACGCCCAGCTTGGCCTGCATCGAGCGGATCAGCGCGTTGATCGTCGCCGATGTCACCGGGTCGAGGCCCGTCGTCGGCTCGTCGTAGAGGATCGCTTGCGGCCGCACCGCGATCGCTCTCGCCAGCGCCACGCGCTTGCGCATCCCGCCTGAGAGCGACGACGGCATCAGCTCGGCGACCTTCGCGTCGAGATCGACCAGGTCGAGCACCTCCGGAACGCGCGCTTCGACGTCGGCTTCTTTCCAACGCGCTTCGCGCAGCGGAAACGCGATGTTGTCGAAAACATCCATCGAGTCGAAGAGCGCCCCGCCCTGAAAGAGAAAGCCCACCTTGCGGCGGATCGGCACGAGCGCCTCTTCGCCCAGATCCTGCACCTCGACGCCGTCGACGAGGACTCGCCCCTTGTCGGGACGCGTCAGCCCCACCACGTGACGCAGCGTGACGGACTTCCCCGTTCCCGAGCCCCCGAGGATCACCAGCGTCTCGCGCGGGAAGACGTTCAGGTCGATGCCGCGCAGTACTTCCTTCGCGCCGAATCGCTTGTGAACGTCGCGCAGGCAGATCACCGCGTCGTCGCCGTTCTCGGCGCGGCAGAACGTGCAGTCGTCGTCCGGTAGCGGGTGCTCGCTCACCACGAAGCCCCCAGGCCGGACTGCAGGAAGAGGAAGATCTTCGCAAGGAAGAAATTGCTGATGAAGATCGCGATCGCGGACGCCACCACCGTGTTCGTCGTCGCCTGGCCCACGCCCGTCGCGCCGCCCTCGGTGCGCAGTCCGTTGTGGCAGGCGATGATCCCCACGAAGTACGCGAAGAAGAACGTCTTGCCCGTGCCCGAGAGCAGGTCGCCGATCGTCAGCACCTCGCGCACCTTCGACCAGTAGTAGTCCGGTGACTGGCCGATCTCGGCGAGCGCGATGTAGAGC
>CAZPJJ010000304.1:0-5449 GCA_964586535.1 uncultured Acidobacteriota bacterium
TGGCTGTCGTCGGTTGAGCCGTCATCCACGACGATGATTTCGTCCGCCGGGCGAGCGCGACGACATGTGCTTTGCGGGGGCGCTCGCCGTCGGGTTCGCGCTCGCCGCCGGCCTCGCGCTCGAACGCACGATCGCCGCTCGCTGAGCGAACCCCGCCATGGAACGGTCGCCGCCTGCGGCGGCGATCCGGGCGCAATAAATTGCGCCCCTACGTCAGACGCGGGTGCGGCGCCGCGACGACGTGTGCATTGCGGGGGCGCTTGGCGTCGGGTTCGCGCTCGCCGTCGGGTTCGCGCTCGAACGCACGATCGCCGCTCGCTGAGCGAACCCCGCCATGGAACGGTCGCCGCCTGCGGCGGCGATCCGGGCGCAATAAATTGCGCCCCTACGTCAGACGCGGGTGCGGCGCCGCGACGACATGTGCTTTGCGGGGGCGCTCGCCGTCGGGTTCGCGCTCGCCGACGCGCCGGATGTCGTGTGTGGTGAACCGCGGGGAAGCGGTGGATCTGGATCTCGTAGGGGCGGCATTCATGCCGCCCGGATCGCCGCCGCAGGCGGCGACGGGTTCCTCCGCCGCGCGAGACCGCCTCGGGCCAGACCCCGCTGACGCCCTCCGATCCGGCGCGCGCCGCCGCTCGCCGAACATCGTGCCGCGAGAAACACGCCGCCCCAAACTCGTTTATCCTTCGCGGACGCCAAGGCGCGGAGGGCGGCGTTCGTGACGATTCAGGCCGGGGCGACGCTGCTTCACTACCGGCTCGTCGAGCCCATCGGCGAGGGCGGGATGGGCGTCGTGTGGCGCGCCTCCGATACGTCTTTAGGGCGCGACGTGGCGCTCAAGTTCCTGCCCGCCGGTCTCGCCCAGGACGCGGAACGCCGCGCCCGCTTCGAGCGCGAGGCGCGCGTCCTCGCCCAGCTCGCGCACCCGGCGATCGCGTCGGTTTTCGGCTACCACGAGCACGACGGCCACGTCTTCCTCGCGATGGAGTACGTGCCCGGCGAGGATCTCGCGGCCCGCCTCACGCGCGGCGCGCTCGAGATGGACGACGCTCTCGTGCTCGCGGCGCGGCTGGCCGCGGCGCTCGAAGCGGCGCACGAGCGAGGAATCGTCCATCGCGACCTCAAGCCCGCCAACATCAAGTTCACCGCGGACGGCGGCGTCAAGGTGCTCGACTTCGGTCTCGCGAAGGCGATCGGCGTCTCGGGCGACTCCGGCGAGACGCCGCCGCTCTCGCACCTGCCGACGGTCACGTCCGCGGGCACGAAGGCCGGCACGATCCTCGGCACCGCCGCCTACATGTCGCCCGAGCAGGCGCGCGGGCGCGCGATCGACCGGCGCACCGATCTCTGGGCGTTCGGCTGCGTGCTCTTCGAGATGCTCAGCGGCCGGCGCGTCTTCGACGGCGAGACGATGTCGGACACGCTCGCCGCGGTCCTGCGCGCCGATCCCGACTGGGACGCGCTCCCGCCCAGGACGCCGCGCGCGGTGCGCGATCTGCTGCGACGCTGCCTGGAAAAGGACGCCGCCCTGCGCTGGCGGGACGCTGGCGACGCGCGACTGCTTCTCGACGAGGCCGCGCGCGGAGGCGACGGTGCCGATCCCTCGGCGACGGCCACCCACGGCGCGACCATTCCCGCGCAGCGCCGTATTCCGCATCTCGCCGTCCTCGCGCTCCTCGCGACGGGTTTCGCGCTCGGCCTGGCTTGGGCGGCAATGTCGTGGCGAACGCCGTCGCAACCCGTGGCCGTTCTGGACGCGCACGTGCCCGTCGGCCCCGAGTGGAAACCCGAGCGCGTCAGGCTGAGCCCCGACGGCCGCACGCTCGCAATCGTCGCCGTCCAAGAGGGCGAGAGCCGCGCCCTCGGCGGACGCCTGCTGCTGCGCCGCCTGGACGATCCGCGGCCCCGCGTCGTCACGGGCCGCCTCCTCCGCAACGACGTCGAGTTCTCGACCGACTCGCGCCAGATCGCTTTCTGCGTCGTTCGCCACGGCAGCGGCAACGAGCCCGCGCTGGTGCGCGCCCCCGTCGCCGATCCGGACTCGCAGACGCTGGTCACCCCGTGGAAGGCGACCTGGACCGATACGTTCGAGTGGGACGCCAACGGCGACCTGCTCGTCAACGACTTCGACACGTCCGAGATCCTCGCCTTCCCGACCGACGGTCGGCCCGCTCCGCCACCGCGCGCCGTGCGCGTGCCACCGGGCACGTTCTTGCTCAGCGGAGCGCTTCCGGGCGGCGATTTCTACGGCACGGTGCAGCAGTGGGAGGGCGGATATCACCAGGACCTCGTGCGCCTCGACGCCGACACGGGCGAGGTGACGTTGATCGCCGACCGCGCCTTCGTGCCCCATTACCTCGAGAGCGGGTACTTCGTCTTCTCGCGGGCCGACCAACTCGTCGCCTTTCCTTACGACACGAAGTCCGGCCGCGCGACGGGCGCACAGCGCACGGTCGCCAGCGGGCTGCGTTGGGATCTCGACCTCACGGCGGCTCTCTACTCGCTCTCGCGGGAGGGCGATCTCGTGCACCTGACGGGAGGTTCGATCGGGTCGCGGAGGCGGCTCGTGTGGGTCGATCGCGAGACGGGGGCGCAGACGGTCTGGCGCGGCGCCGAGGCGCCCTACCTCGGCGACATCGATGACTCGCAGGACTCGCGCGTGCTCGCGGCGACGATCCTCGGCAGCGACGAGCTTTTCCAGATCTGGGCGAGCGAGTCGGACGAGCCGAGTTTCCGGCCCGTTGTCGCAATGCCCGGGATGGACTGCGACCAGCCTCTCGTCAGCGACGACGGGACGCTCATCGCCGCGCGCTGCATCTCCGGATCGTCCGACCGCGATGGCATCTTCGTCGCGCGCTTTTCGCGGACGGCGGCCGAGCCCGAGCGCGTCCTGGCAAGCGGAGCGGACGACTCGCTCGCAGTGCTCTCGTGGTTGCCCGGTGCGCGCGAACTCCTCATCGACGAGGCGCGGGGTACGTCGCGCCGGCTGCTGCGACTCGCGCTCGATGCGGAGGGGCGCGCCGCGGGCGAGCCGGTCGAGGTCCCGGGTACTGGCACCAACGTTCTGTACGCGATGGTCGATCCCGACGCGCGCCACATCGCGCTCGTCACGCAGGAGGCCGGCTCGCGCCGCCTCTCGATCGCGTCATGGAACGACGGCGTCGTGGGCGCGCCCGTGCCTGTCGCGACTCTCGCGGGAACGGGTGCGGACTGGGTGCGCCCAATGCCCGATGGCCGCCACGAGCTCGTCTTCGTCGCCAAGGACGGCGTGCACTCCCGTGTTCTCGTCGACGCGCGCGGGCGCTTCTCGGAGGCCGAGCCGATCCCGGCTCTCGCGAAGAACACGCCGTGGTCGCGCGGCGAGGCCTTCCTCGGCGATGGGCGCGTCGTCATCATCGGCCCCGACGAAGCCGAGCTGAAAACCCCCGACATCCGCCTCGTGACCGGTTGGGCTTCGACGTGGCAAGAAGAGTCCCGCTGACGACTCGTGGAGATCGCGCATGGCCATGGGCCACCGCCGCTACTTGATGTTGCTCGCGGCGCTCTTCGGGCTGCTCTTCGTGGCGCTCGCGATTGCGCCCCACGACCGCGCGGACTGGGCGCTCGAGAACGCGCTCGTCGTCGTGGCGGTCGTGGCGATGGTGCTTTCCTACAAACGCCTCGTGCTCTCGCGCATCTCCTACACGCTGATCTTCCTCTTCCTCTGCCTCCACGAAGTGGGCGCGCACTACACCTACTCCGAGGTGCCCTACGACGCGTGGTTTCAGGCGCTGACGGGCACCACCTGGAACGACCTCGTCGGTTGGGACCGCAACCACTTCGACCGCGTCGTGCATTTCTCGTACGGCCTGCTGCTCGCCTATCCGATCCGCGAGATCTTCCTGCGCGTTGCTTCCGTCCGCGGCTTCTGGGGCTATTTCCTGCCGCTCGATGTCACGATGTCGACGTCGATGATCTTCGAGCTCTTCGAGTGGGCCGCGGCCGAGGTGTTCGGGGGCGATCTAGGTATTGCCTATCTCGGCTCGCAGGGCGACGTCTGGGACGCTCAGAAAGACATGGGCCTGGCGACGATCGGCGCGATCATTGCCATGGGAATCACCGCCTCGCTCAACGCGCGGCTCCAACGCGACTTCGCGCGCGAGTGGGTCGAGAGCTTCCAGATCAAGGGCAAGAAGCCGCTCGGCGAGGACGAGATCGCACGCTTGCTGCGCGACAAGGAGCGCGCGGAGCGCGACGCTGCCCGGGGCGGCGAGCGTTGAAGATCCTCGTCGACGCCGACGCGCTGCCCCGCGAGATCGAAGACGTTCTCGTGCGCGCCTCGGAGCGCGTCTCGTGTCCGCTCGTCTTCGTTTCCAATCGCTCGCGTTGGCGCGCGTCGTCGACTCTCGTCTCGAGCGTCGTCGTCCCCGGCAACTTCGACGCCGCCGACGACCGCATCGTCGCGCTCGCCGAACGCGGCGATCTTGTCGTCACCGCAGACATCCCCCTCGCCGACCGCGTGCTCGCGCGCGGGGCGAGCGCCATGGATCAGCGCGGCGGCACGTTCACCCCCGAGAACGTCAAAGAAAAGCTCGCGACGCGTGCCCTCCTCGAGGATCTGCGCGCGGGAGGCGAGCTGGGAAGCGGTCCAGCGCCTTTTGGGCGCAAGGACGTCCAGGCCTTCGCGAACGCGCTCGACCGCTGGCTGACGCGCGCGCGGCGGGCGGGCGGCTGACGATGGGCGACGCGCGGGCGGGCGGCTTTCCGCCGACGCGACGTTCCCTCGTCGCAGCGCTCGGCGACGAGGATCCGCGCGAACGCCGCGCCGCGTGGGACGCACTCGCGCGCGCCTACTGGCCGCCCGTTCACCACTACGTGCGCCTTCGCTTCAGGCTCGGGGAGAGCGAGGCCGAGGACCTGACGCAGGGGTTCTTCGCGTTCGTGCTGGAGAAAGGGCAGCTCGAGCGCTTTGACGCCGGACGCGCGCGCTTCCGCACCTGGCTGCGGCGCTGCCTCGACGGCTACGCCGCCAACGAGCGCGCGGCGAGCCAGCGGCGGAAGCGCGGCGGCCTCGCATCGCACGTCTCCATCGAGGGTGGCGGAGGTGAGGCGGAAGACGGCGAGGGCAGCAGGGGCATCGACATCCCGGTCGAGAGCGATCTCGACGAGCTTTTTCACCGCGAGTGGGTGCGCGCCACGCTCGCGGCCGCCGTCGACGATCTGCGCGAGGCGTCCGAGGCGGCGGGACGAGCGCGCGCCTTCGCGATCTTCCTGCGTCACGACCTCGCCGAAGACGACGACGCTCGTCCTTCGTATGCGGATCTCGCGGCGGAGTTCGGCGTGCCGGTGACGTCCGTCACCAACGGGCTGCACGCGATGCGCCGCCGCTATCGCGATGCCGTGCGCGAGCGCTTGCGCGCGATCTGCGCCACCGACGAGGAGTTTCGCTCGGAGCTCCGCGCGCTGCTCG
>CAZPJJ010000305.1:0-5440 GCA_964586535.1 uncultured Acidobacteriota bacterium
GCACGGGCTCGCTCTCGCGGATCGCGCGCACCAGCGCCTCGAGGCCACGCTCGCGCGCGCTCGCGACGTCGCGCGGTCGCGCCCCGACGAGCAGTTCGTGGAGCAGCACGCCGAGCGAGAAGACGTCGCTGCGCGTGTCCACGTCCGCGCTGCCGGGATCCGCCTGCTCGGGGCTCATGTACTCGGGCGTGCCGACGAGCTGCCCGATCTCGGTGACGAGCGCGTGGGCGAAGAGCCTGCGGTCGAGCGCGCGTGCGATGCCGAAGTCGATGATCTTCGGCACGGCGCGTCCCTCGTGGGCGCTGACGAGCACGTTCCTGGGCTTGAGGTCGCGGTGCACCACGCCTTTGTGATGGGCGTGCTGGACGCCGCTGCAGACATCGAGAAAGAGGGCGATCCGCTCCTCGATCCCCAGCCGCTCGCGGTCGCAGTGCTCCGTGATCGGCAATCCGTGGACGAACTCCATTGCGATGAAAGGCCGCCCGCCCGCCGTCGTGCCTGCCTCGTAGACGTGCGCAATGTTCGGGTGCGCCATCAGCGCAAGCGCTTGGCGCTCGGCTTCGAAGCGCCGCAGCACCTCGCGCGAGTCGAGTCCCGTCTTGATGAGCTTGATCGCGACCGGGCGCTGCACGGGCTCGAGCTGCTCCGCCTTCCACACCTCGCCCATGCCACCGTCGCCGAGTGGCTCGAGCAGGCGATAGCGGTCGACCAAGTCACCTGGGCGGGGAAGGCCCGGAATCAGTCCCTGCGTGAGCGGGCCAGCGAAGGCGCCCGCCGTGGCCAGCGCATGCGCGGCCGTGTCGGCTTGCGCGAGCAGCGAGACGACGAGCAGCAGGAGTGCCTCGTCGCCCGCGCACTCCGCTTCGACGAACGCACGGCGTTCCTCGGCGGGCAGGTCGAGCGCGCGCTCGAAGAGCGCGTCCGCCCGGCGCAGCCGCTCGGCGGAGCCTGCGTCGTCAGGCATCGCCGGGTTCCGCGCCGCCCGGGCCCTCGAGCAGCGCCGTCCGCAGCCACGCCCGCGCGCGCATCCAGTCGCGCTGCACGGTCCGCAGCGAGACCCCGAGCGCCTCGGCGGTTTCCTCCTCCGAAAGCCCTGCGAAGTGGCGGCACTCGACGATCTGGGCAAGCCGCTCATTGACTTCCCGCAGGCGGGTGAGGGCGCGGTCGAGGTCGAGGAGGCGCTCGGCGTGGTCGTCGAGGGCGACGACCTCCTCGTTGAGCGTCACCGCCACCTCGCCGGCGCCCCGCTTTTCGGCCTGCCGGGCCCGGGCAAGGTCGATGAGGACCTGTCGCATCGCCCGCGCGGCAACCGCGAGAAAGTGTCCCCGGTCTCGAGCATCGAGTCCTTCCTGGGCCGCCAGCTTCAGGTAAGCCTCGTTGACGAGCACCCCCGTGTCGAGCGTCGGCGTCCGCTGCGAGCGGCGCAGGTGCCCGTGCGCGATCCGCGACAACTCGTTGTAGACAAGCGGGATGAGCTGGTCGAAGGCCTCGCTCCGGCCGCCCTTCCACGCCTGCAGAAGCAGGGTTACCTCACCTTGTCCTTCGCTCATGTAACACCCCCGGGAAAACGCCTAGCCTGGTCTGCAACATTACTAAGTTTTCACCGGCCTCGGGCGGGACTTGACCCCATATTTGCGCCGGGTCGCCGGCATGACGCCGGCAAGCAGGGTCGGGCAGGTCGGCGCAGCGACGGCCATTCGTCGCTCGGTCACACGGTCGGATTCCGCTCGTGCCGTCATCCCGCCTCGACGGGGAGTGCCGGCACGGCGCGATGCGCGACGCGTGCCGAAAAGGCGGGTGCGGGTGTGAGCGTGCCTGGGCGGAACGTCCTCACGGTCAATCTGGAGGACTTCTATCACTCCGGGGCCCTGAAGGGTGCGGTCCAACCCAAGCACTGGGATCGCCTCGAAAGCCGTATCGATCGCGCTCTCGATGCGACGCTCGGGCTCCTCGAGAGCCGCGGCGTGCACGCCACCTTCTTCGTGTTCGGGATGACCGCCGAGACGCGCCCCGACCTGGTCGCTCGCATCGCCGACGCAGGACACGAGATCGCCAGCCGCGGGTACAAGCCGCGCGAGATGGCCAGCCTCGACGCCGATGCGTTCCGCGCGAGCCTCGTTCGCACGCACGACGCGCTTCTCGCGGCGGGGGCACCCGAGGTGCTCGGTTTCCGCGCGTCGCCCTGGCTCGCCCGCGACGAGCGCTGGGTGCTCGACGTGCTCGCCGACGAGGGCTACCGCTTCGACGCCTCGGTGCGTCCCATCGGCCGCGACTACGCGAAGGCGGCGCGGCGCGTCGCCCACGTCCACTCCAGTCCGTCCGGGCGCACGATCCGCGTCTATCCGGTTTCGACGATGGGTGTCCTCGGGATGCGCGTGCCCTTCTCGGGCGGTACGTGGCTGCGGGTCTTGCCGGCCAGCGTCGTGCTGGGCGCGATGCACCGCTGGTCGCAGCGGCGCACGGCGCCGCTCGTCGTCTACGCGATGGCCTGGGAGCTCGACCCGGAGCGCCCCGAGATCCGCGCCGTCGGCGCCTACGATCGCGTGCGTCTCTACCGCAACGCGCCCCGCACGCGCGAGATCCTCGAGCAAATCCTCGGCGAGTTGCCCTTCGGCTCGATCGCCGAGCACATGGGCCGGCCAGCGGAGTGCCGCCGCCAGGGGCCGCGGGTGGTTCCACAGGCGATCGCGACGGCGAGCGCGCTCCACGAAGACGCCCCGACGCGGCCCATCGATGACGGGACGCCCATCTCGGTCGTCGTTCCGCTCTACAACGAAGAAGCGACGCTCGCCTATCTCGAGCGCACGCTCCGCCAGCTTCGCGACCGGTGGGCGGGCCAGCTCGACGCGCGCTTCGTGCTCGTCGACGACGGCAGCCTCGACTCCACATGGGAGGGTCTCTCCCAGCGCTTCGGCGCGCTCGACTGGTGCAAGCTCGTGCGCCACGAGCGCAATCGCGGCGTATCGGCGGCGATCATGACCGGAATTGACGCGGCCGAAACCGAGATCTGCGCGTCGATCGACGGCGACTGCTCGTACGACCCGACGATCCTCCCCGGCATGGTCGAGGCGCTCGGCGACGCCGACATGGTGACTGCGTCGCCCTACCATCCCGAGGGCTCGGTCCACAACGTGCCCGATTGGCGGCTCTTCCTCTCCCGTAATCTCTCGCGCCTCTACAGCCTCGTGCTGCGCCGGCGCTTCTTCACGTACACGAGCTGCTGCCGCGTCTACCGGCGCAGCCGCGTGCTGGCGGTGCCGCTCACGCACGACGACTTCGTCGGGATCGCGGAGCTGCTCGTCCGCACCGTGGCGCGCGGCGGACGCGTCATCGAGATGCCGGCGACGCTCGAGTCGCGCATCCTGGGCGCGTCGAAGATGAAAACCGCGCGCACCGTCGGCCGCCACGCGGCGTTCGTGCGCGGACTCGTAGCGGAGCGGCTCTTCGGCGGCTCCGGCGGAACGCCCGTCGCGGGTTCGCTGCGGAGAATCCCGTGAGCGATACGCGGCCGGTCGCGAGCCTCTCGCTCGATCTCGACAATCTCTGGTCGTACCAGAAAATCCACGGCGATGCCGGCTGGGAAGCCCACGGCAGTTATCTCGACGCCTGCGTGCCGCTCGTGCTCGACGCGATGCGCAAGCGCGCGCTGACGATCACGGTGTTCGTCGTCGGCCAGGACGCCGCGATCGCCGCCAACGGCGCGGCCCTGCGCGCGCTCGCCGATGCCGGCCACGAGATCGGCAACCACTCCTTTCACCACGAGCCGTGGCTGCATCTCTACCCGCGCGCGCAGATCCAGGACGAACTCGCGCGCGCCGAGGAGAGCATCGAACTCGCGACCGGAAGGCGGCCGATCGGCTTTCGCGGGCCGGGTTTCAGCCTGAGCGCGGACGTGCTCGAGGTGCTTGCCGAGCGTGGCTACCTCTACGACGCGAGTACCTTCCCGACCTTCATCGGGCCGCTCGCTCGCGCCTACTACTTCTGGCACGCCCGCGATCTCTCGCCGGAGGAGCGCGCCCAGCGCAAGAAGCTCTTCGGCACGGTCGGGGACGGCCTGCGCCCGCTGCGCCCTTACGTGTGGGAAACCGGCTCGCGCGCGCTCGTCGAGATCCCGGTGACGACCATGCCGATCGCCCGCGCGCCCTTCCACATGAGCTATCTCGTCTGGCTTTCTCGCTACTCGCGCTCGCTGGCGCTCGCCTACCTCGATACGGCCATGCTGCTCTGCCGGCTGCGGGGCGTGGCGCCCTCGTTTCTGCTGCATCCCCTGGACTTCCTGGGCGCGGACGCAGTCTCGGAACTAGCTTTCTTCCCGGGCATGGACCGCGACACCGGCACCAAGCTCGGTCTCCTCGACCGGGTGCTGGCGCGGCTGGGCCGTTCGTACCAGCTCGTTCCGATGGCCGAGCACGCGCGCGCGGTGCTCGCGAGCGGTGCCGCTCCCGCGCGGGCGGTACCAGCAGGAGCGTGACCCGATGACGGCCAGCGGGGAACAAAGGCGCATTGCCGTCGTCCTCGGCACGCGGCCCGAGGCCATCAAGCTCGCTCCCCTTCTGCGGCTCCTGCGCGACGATCCGCGCCTCGCGCCAACCCTCGTGCTGACGGGCCAGCACCGCGAGATGGTCGACCAGGTGCTCCTTGCGTTCGAGCTGCGGGCCGACGTCGATCTCTCGCTCATGCGCCCCGACCAGCGGCTCAACGGCATCGCCGCGGAGTGTTTCCGCCGCCTCGACGAGACCTTCGACGCGCTGCGCCCCGACATGGTCGTCGTCCAAGGCGACACCACGAGCGCGATGGCCGCGGCGTGGGCGGCGTTCCATCGCCGCATCCCGGTGGCGCACGTCGAAGCCGGGCTGCGCTCCGATTCACTCGCCGAGCCCTTTCCCGAGGAGGCGAACCGCCGCGCGATCTCGCTCGTCGCCGCGCTCCACCTCGCGCCGACGGCACGCGCCGCGGAGCGATTGCTGGCAGAGGGCGTGCCGCGCGGCGCGGTGCACGTCACGGGCAACACGACGATCGACGCGCTCCTCGCGATGCTCGGCGGCGGTGGCGCCGCAGCGCCCGTCGCGAACGCCGAGGACATGGTGCTGATCACGCTGCACCGGCGCGAGTCGTGGTCGGAGTCGGCGGGAACCGAAGGCGACGGCGAGCGCCGCGCCACGCCGCTCGAGGAGTGCGTGCTCGCGATCGGCGCGGTCGCCAGGCGCCACCCCGACACGCGTTTCGTCTTCCCGGTGCACCGCAATCCTCACGTGCGCCGCGTCGTCGAAGGAGTGCTCTCCGGGATTCCCAACGTCGCGCTCGGCGACCCGGCGCCTTATCCGGAGTTCGTCGCGCAGATGGGACGCGCGCGCGTCATCGTCTCCGACTCGGGCGGCGTGCAGGAAGAAGCCCCCGCGCTCGGCGTGCCCGTGCTCGTCCTGCGCCGCGTGACCGAGCG
>CAZPJJ010000306.1:0-5431 GCA_964586535.1 uncultured Acidobacteriota bacterium
ACCCAGTTCCTCCAGCGCGTCCCGCGCATCGAGCCCTTCCCGCGACGCGAGGCGTCCGAGTCCGCGCGGCTTGCCTCGCACCGCCTGGGCCGCCACGTCCAGCAATTCGTCGAGCTTCATCCCTTCGACCACGCGAATCCTGGAAGGTGAGCTCACTGCCACCCCTCCTCTAGCAGCCCGGGTAGCCCTCCGAACGCGCCATTGGACATCACGACGACGCGATCGGCGGACCGGCTCGTCGCGAGGACTCGCGATGCGATCGTCGCGGGGTCGAGAGGCCCTTCGGCGGCGACGGCTCGGCTTCGCAGTCGCGCCACCAGCGCTTCGACGTCGAGCCGATCGTGATCCGCGAAGCGCTCGGGTCGGTCGACCTGACCGAAGTAGACGACATCCGCGCCGGCGAGCGCTTCGAAGAGCGCTTCTGCCACGAAGGCGCGAACCATCGTATTCGACCGGGGCTCGACGCACGCGATCAGGCGACCGCCGGGAGGAACCTGCTCGCGAACCGTGGCGAGTGTCGCGGCGATCGCCGTCGGATGATGAGCGAAATCGTCGTACGCGATGCCCTTGTCGCCGCGCGCGATGACCTGAAGCCGGCGCCGAGGCGGAACGAAGCCGGCCAAATGGCCGGCCGCCTCGTCGAGCCGCATTCCGGCGGCCTCGGCCGCCGCAAGCGCGGCGATCGCGTTGCGGGCGTTGTGGGCTCCCGGAAGCGCCAGACGGGCTTCCGCGACCACGCGCCCCGATCGTGCGACGCGGAAGGTCTGCCCGCTCTCGTCGTCGCGGCGGGAGAACGCGCTGACGTCGTGCATCTGCTCGAGGCCTGTCGAGACGACACGGCAACGGGCGTCCCGTGCCAATCGGCTGGCAACAGGATCGTCGGCGTGGAGGACGAGGGTGCCCGAGGGAGGAACGAGCCGCAGGTAGAGCGCGAACGCTCGTTCGACCGCCGCCTGGTCCGCATAGATGTCGGCGTGGTCGAATTCGACGGGCCCGAGCACGGCGATGTGCGGCCAGTAGTGAAGGAACTTCGGCCCCTTGTCGAAGAAGGCCGTGTCGTACTCGTCGGCTTCGAGGACGAGATCGGGACCTTCACCCGCGCGCGCGCCCGTCGAGAAATTGCCGGGCCGGCCTCCGACGAGGAAGGAGGGATCGCGGCCAGCGGCGTGGTGCAGGTGCGCGAGGATCGAGGACGTGGTCGTCTTGCCGTGGGTTCCGGCTACGGTCGTGACGCGGCGCCCGGGTACCAAGAGCCGCTCGATGACTTCGGCCATGCTCGCAAGCGGAAGGCCGAGATCGAGTGCCCGCTCGAGCTCGGGGTTGCCGCGCGAGATCGCGTTGCCCACGACGACGAGTTCCGCGTCAGCCGGTACGCGCGCGGCGTCGTAGGGCGTGCCGACTTCGATGCCCGACTCCTCCAGAGTTCGAGATGCGGGCGGATAGACCGCGGAATCCGAGCCGCGTACGCGGACGCCCCGAGCCGAGAGCAACGTTGCCAGACCCGACATGGCCGAGCCACCGATTCCGATCACGTACGCGTCCTTCGGCCAGGGCGCGGGCCAACGTCCCATGGAAGCCTCCTGTCGCCGTGATTATTCCCGAACGCCGATCAGATCACGACGGGCGGCGGACCGAGCCACCCTCCTCGAAGGAGCCGGTGGACTTTTTGCTGATGCGAAGAGCCGATCAAGCGCAAGAGCGCGGTCCGGCGCAGCAAGCGCCGGAGCTCCGGAAGGCTCGTGGTCATCGCTTCTCGGCCGCGCTCAACGGCGGGCAACGCGGCGGGAAAGTCGAGCGGGTTGAATGCCGCGACGTCCGGCGTGACGGTGAGATCCGCGATGCGCAACCGAAGCTCACGGAGCGTCCACTCGGTCGTCTGCCCCGCCCGGTCGTGAATCGCGACGCCGCGGTCGAGCGGCGGGACCAAGGTCCGGAAGTCGACGGCGACGTCGATGGCCAGAACAAAGTCCACGTTCATCTCGAGGAGCGCCACGACGGGAACGCGATCGGTCGCGACGCCGTCGACCAGGACCATGGATCCGTGCGGCACCGGGGGCATGACGCCCGGAATGGCGCCGGAAGCGAGGGCGGCGTCGCGCAGTTTTCCGCTCCGAAAGACGACCGACCGCCCCGTGATGAGATCGGAGGCGACGGCCGCGAAGGGTGTTCGAAGTTCCTGAATCAAGCGATCGGGAAGCAGGTGGACGAAATGACCCCGATAGATCGCCTCGGGAATGAACGACTCCTTGAGATAGGTGCGGCCGAGAAAGAGTCCCCGTTTCAAGGCCCTGGCCACGCGCTCGCGAAAGCCGGCTTCTGGGGGCGGCTGACGGCTGAGAAACTCGAGTTGCACCTCCCGGAAGCGACGAGAGGCGATGTAGTGCACGAGACCTTTGCGCACCGCCTCGCTCGTTCCTTCGGCTGCCCAGAGGCCCCCGATGATCGAGCCGATACTCGTGCCGGCAACGGCGGCAGGACGGAGCCCGTTTTCCTCGAGAACTTCCAGAACGCCGAGGTGCGCGAATCCCCGGGCTGCGCCTCCTCCCAATGCCAGGCCGATGCGAGGCTGCAGCAAGCGCGAGAAACGGCCCATCAGAAGATCCAGTGCACGGTCTCGTGCGTCTCCGATCCTTCGACCCACGTCAAGCTCGCCACCTTGAAAGGTGCGTCGCCATCGACCGCCTCTTCGGGTTCGACCAGGAGGACCCGCATGTCCAGGGTCGAGAGCACGTCCATGGTGTATTGCGCGCCCTCTCCCAAGGGAATGCCGTGGACCGTGCCCAGCGGAGCACCCATCAGGTACACCGTCGATCCGCGCGGTAACGTGAGGTAGTTGATCTCGCCGTAGCCGAAGGTCACTCGCATCGTGACCGCAATGCCATTCTCGACGACTTCGCGATCCACGAGTTCCCAGAAGGCGCCGCGTCCGACCTGGGATGCGATGACCAGACGATAGCCTTGATCGTCGGGCTCGATGCGGCCCGCGTCGCGATCGATCTCGTGCTTGGCGACGATGCCCTCGATCGCGCGCCGCCAAGCATCGAACATCGCGCCCTCACGATCGAGAGGAGCCGATGCGTCGTACCTGGCCAACTCGACGAAGTCGCGCGCATGGATGGCGGAGAACCAGGCGTGAATCGTGGCGCGAAGCGCTGGGCTGGAGGACGAGTGTCCGCAGCCCGCGCCCGGCATGACGAGCGCCGAAAATGCTAGAAAGAGCCAGACACGAAGCGAAGCACGACTCGTGCCGAGATCCACGGGAGGCTCCTTTCCGCTCTGAGACGCGTGGCGTGCGATCATCCCGCAGGGAGGCCAGCGATGCCTGCACGCGCATTCGATTCTGCGGCGGCGCTCGCCCTCTTTCCAGCCACATTGCGCGATGCGGCAGAGGCGCAGCGCTCCTGGGCGGCTTCGGTGCGCACCGAGCCGCTCTCCGCGGCCGTGAAATTGGTGGCCGGCGCGGACCTTGCCTACGACTCGCGGCGCGGCACCTACTTTGCCGTCGCGACCGTCATGGATCTCGAGAGCGGACATTTCGTCGACGAGGCCTGCCAAAGGGGGCAAGCGCGCGTGCCCTACGTTCCGGGATTTCTCTCGTTCAGGGAAGGGCCGGCCGTCATCGAAGCCCTCTCGAGGTTGAGCGTCCGCCCGGATGTCCTGCTCTGCGACGGGCACGGGGTCGCGCATCCACGGCGCTTCGGTCTCGCCTGTCACCTGGGAATCGCGCTCGATCTGCCGACGATCGGCGTCGGGAAGACGATTCTCGTCGGAAGACACGGAGACCTCGCCGAAGTGCGCGGTGCCGCGGCGTCGCTGGTCCACCGGGAGGAAGTCGTCGGGATGGCTTTGCGGACCCGCTCGGGAGTCAAACCGGTCTTCGTGTCCGTCGGGCACCGCGTCTCGCTCGAAGACGCATGCGCGCTTGTGCTTCGCCTCGCGGCCAGGTACCGCGTCCCAGAACCCATCAGGCGTGCCCATGGGATGGTCACCAGGATGCGCCGAGCGACCGAGGGTTAGAATCGCGGTGGAGGTGTCCATGGCCGGCTCGCTCACGTTCCTACTCGCTGTCGCCGTGGCGCTCGTCACCGTGGCTTGCAGCGCGACGAGTTCGACAGGGGGCGGCGCCGGCGACGACCCCTTCGCGGCACGCCGTGCCTCCATGGTCGAGCGCCAGCTCGCCGGCAGGGACATCACGGACGATCGCGTTCTCGAGGCGATGCGAGCGGTTCCGCGCCATCTCTTCGTGCCAGGAGACCTGGCGGACTCCGCGTATCAAGACTCACCGCTGCCGATCGGCCACGGCCAGACGATCAGTCAGCCGTACATCGTGGCCCTCATGACGCAGTTGGCCGGGGCCAAACCGGGCAAGAAGGCGCTCGATGTCGGAACGGGCTCCGGATACCAGGCTGCCGTCCTCGCGGAGATCGTGGACCACGTCTACTCGATCGAGATCCTCTGCGTCCTGGCTGACGAGGCCCGGAACCGGCTCACGGGCCTCGGCTACGAGAACGTCACGACCCGCTGCGGAGATGGATACGCGGGCTGGCCGGACGAGCAGCCCTTCGATCTCATCATCGTGGCCGCCGCACCGGAAGAGGTCCCCGCCCCGCTGATCGAACAGCTCGCCCCCGGGGGACGGCTGGTCATTCCCGTCGGCCGGGTCCATCAAGAGCTCCTCGTGATCGAGAAGGCGGAGGACGGCACGATCCGCCGCTTCAACGAGGGGGGCGTGCGCTTCGTCCCCATGACCGGCGAAGCCGAGACCGGCCCCCGCTGATCCTGGCGAGACCCCAGGGCGGACGACCCGGCGCCGCGAACCGCAGTCACCCTCGGACTCCGCGGCACACGGTTCCTCACGTCGCAGCGATCGGCCCGCCGATCCCTCCTACCGGTCTTCGGGCGATCCGCTGCCGCGCACGCTAGACTCCGGCGCTTCCGGAGGATGCACTCGTGGCCAAGGACATCACGCCCCGCGCAACCGACTACGCCCGCTGGTTCACCGACGTCGTGACGCGCAGCACTCTCGCCGATTACAGCCCCGTCAAGGGCTGCATGGTCATTCGCCCGCACGGCATGGCTCTGTGGGAGAACATGCAGCGAGCACTCGACCGCATGTTCAAGGACACGGGGCACCAGAACGCGTACTTCCCGCTCTTCATCCCCAAGTCCTTCCTCTCGAAAGAGGCGGAGCATGTCGATGGATTCGCGAAGGAATGCGCGATCGTCACGCACACTCGCCTCAAGGCCGTGGAGAAAGACGGCCGGCGCGTCGTCATCCCCGATCCCGAGAGCGCGCTCGAAGAAGAGCTCATCGTTCGCCCCACTTCCGAGACGATCATCTATGCGATGTTCGCGAAGTGGATCCAGTCGTATCGCGACCTGCCGATCCTCCTCAATCAGTGGGCGAACGTCGTGCGCTGGGAAATGCGCA
>CAZPJJ010000307.1:0-5416 GCA_964586535.1 uncultured Acidobacteriota bacterium
AGGTAGCGCTCGATCCCGTGCGTCTCGCGTTCGAGGCGCGGGCGCTCTTCGACCTCGCGCCGGGAGGGCGCCTTGCCGGTGTGAGCGAAGAACGGGCGCGCCCGCCGCTGCCGCTCGACTTCGACGATGGCGCGCACGTGGTGGTGATGGAGGATCTCGGCGACACCGCGGAGCTTTTCGACGATGCGGAACGGGATCCGGCCGAGGCGGAGCGGCGCGGCGCGGTGTTGGGACGCTTCATCGGCCGCCTCCACGCGACGACTTACGGGCGTGACGAGTTTCCCCGCGATTACCGCAACGACGGGATCCAGCGCACGCGCCTCGAGGTGCAGTACCGGCCGCTGGCGGAGTGGCTTCGGGCGGCCGGTTTCGCCGCGCGCGTGGCCGATGCGGCGGGCTCCCGCGCTTGCGCGCTCGGCGAGCGACTGCTCTTGCCGGGCTCGTGCCTCGTCATGGGCGACTTGTGGCCGCCGTCTGTCCGCGTCGCGGGCGAGAATCTGCGAATCATCGATTGGGAGTTCACGCACTACGGGCAGCCGCTGCAGGATCTCGCGCACCTCGCGGCCCACGCCTTTCTCCACGCGCACCACGCCCCTTCGCAGGCGCGGCGCGCTGTCGTGGCGGCCCTCTGGCGCGCCTTCGCCCAGGCCTACGAAGCGGATGCCGGCGCCGTCGACGCCGTTCTCGCCGGGACCTCGTCGGCACGCGGTTTCTCGACTCACGTCGCCGCGGAGATCCTCGTGCGTACCGCCGGGCCCTTCGCGGAGAGCTACTACCATCGCGGACTCTCTCGAGGCGAGGGGCAGCAACGCGATGCCATCGAGCGCGCCGTGGCACTGCTTCTCGATGACGGAACTCCGCGACCGCTGACCGAGTGGGTGGATCTCGACAAGTAGCTTGGGGTAACTGGCTTCGCGGCGTAGGACGCGCGCGAAAGAGGACTCATGGTGGACGACGATCGCGAGCGAGAGGCAAGGCATCGCGCCCTGCGCGATGCCGAGGAGCGCGTCGTGGCGCTCTTCGAGACGGTGACGGCACGTGGAATCCTGCGCCCGGGAGCGCGCGAATCGCAGATCAACGAAGCGATCTACGAACTCGCACGGCAGCAGTTCGGCGTCCTGAAGCACTGGCACAAGCGCATCGTTCGCTCGGGCCGCAACACGCTCTGTCCTTATCGCGACAACCCTCCCGATCTCATGGTGCAGGACGACGACATCGTCTTTCTCGATCTCGGCCCGGTCTTCGCGGAGTGGGAGGCCGACTACGGGCGCACGTACGTGCTGGGCGACGATCCCGCGAAGTTGCGCATTCGCGACGCGGTCGATGAGAGCTGGGAGCGCGGGCGTGCCTTCTATCGCGCGCACGAAGGGATCACCGGTGCCGAACTCTTCGAGTACGTCGCGAGTCTGGCCCGCGAACGAGGCTACGAGTACGGACAGGAGCACTGCGGGCATCTGGTCGGCGAGTTTCCACACGAGCGCCTGCAGGGCGACGAACGGCGCAACTACATCCACCCCGCGAGCACGGTCCCGATGAACGCCCCGGACACCGCGGGACGGCCGCGCGAGTGGATTCTCGAGATGCACTTCGTCGATCGCGCGCGCGGCTTCGGGGCGTTCGTCGAGCGGCTGCTCACGGTGGACTGAGGCGCGGTCCGGCAGCCGGGCGGCTCGCGAGACGGGAGCCTCCGGCAGCCCGGGACCCCGAAAAGGACCTTGCCCGTCTCATGGCGTGACCGTATTACATTCTTCGCGAGGTCAACTATGCTCCACGCCTCCCGCCACGCCGCCTGCGTCTGTTGCTGTCCGTGTTGCATCGCGCGGACGGTGGACGCGTGCGCGACGAGGGCCTGGGGCGGAGGAACGGCGTAACCGGAAGAACCCTCCCGCCAAGAACCTCGAGACGACGAAGCCACCGCGAGCCGGTGGCTTTTTCGTCCCGAGGAAGCGCCGCGCCCGCCCAACCCGAGAGAAAAGCATGGCCAGCATCACCGACCTTCGCTTTCGCTACCGCGTCTTCCTTCGCTCCTACGACTACCGGCGCGTTCTCTGGAAGCATGCGCCCGGGCTCGCGAAACCCCTCGCGGAGAGCCGCGTGGCCCTCGTCACGAGCGCGGCCTTCCACCTGCCGGAGCAGGAAGCCTTCGACGAGTCGATCAAGGGCGGCGACACGTCCTGGCGGGCGATTCCGCACGACACCGACCTCGGCGCGTTGCGGATCGCGCACCGCTCGGACGCCTTCGACGCGGCTGGGATCGACGCCGACAAGAACCTCGCGCTACCCCTCGACCGTCTGCGAGAGCTCGAGCGCGATGGCGTCATCGGCTCGATCGCCCCCACTCACTACTCGTTCATGGGCTCGATCCCCGAGCCGCGCGGTCTGATCGAGGAATCCGCGCCGGCGGTGGCGAGGGCCCTGGCGAACGAGCAAGTCGACGTGGTGCTGCTCACCCCCGTCTGACCGCTCTGCCATCAGTCCGTGGGACTGATCCAGACCGTCATCGAAAACTCCGGGATCCCGACGGTTTCCGTCTCGCTGCTGCTGGAAGTCACCGAGCGCGTCCGCCCGCCGCGAGTGCTCGCCGTGGATCGGCCTCTCGGCTACCCGCTGGACCTGCCGGACGACCCCGCCGCACAGCGCCGAGTCATCGAGGCTGCGCTCGCGTTGACGGCGACGAGCGTCGGCGAGCCGCTCGTCGTGAGCTTCGACTCGGGGCTGGGAAGGGAACAGGCGAGCTGAGGTCCGCCCGGCCCGCCGGGCCCGGAGCAGCGGAGGCCCCCGGCCCGGTGCTTGGCGGCGCTCGAGGCGGGCCCGCCCGGCTTTCCGGGGCGGGGGGCGTCCGGCGCGTCCGGCGCGTCCCGGCTTGTCATCCTCCCTCTCGGGGACCTATATCCCTCCCGACTTGCTCTTCATCTACCCGGGTAAGTCGAAGGTGCCTCTGGGAGAGGGGCGACAAGGAGACGAGTTACATGGACGTGAGAAAGGTATCGGTCTTCGCGATGGTGGTGCTGGCGTCATTCGGACTCACGAGTGCGGACGACGGCGGTCACGGTGGGTTCTACGTCGGCGCGGTGGTGGGTAACGTCGATCATCAGTCATCGACGACGGACGTCGACTACGACTGGCATGGCGGCTCCCTGATCCAGAAAGAGGACGGCTTCGGCTTCGGCGTAACGGCCGGCTACAACTGGAACCCGGGCAGCACGCTCTTCGGCGTCGAGTTCGACTGGCAGACGGCGGATTCCTCGCTCGAGCAGCGTCTCTACGACAACGTGGACTATGAGCAGGAGATGAACTACTTGGCGACGCTGCGCTTCCGCGGCGGCTTGCTCATCGACCGGACTCTCGTGTTCTTCACGGCCGGCCTGAGCTACGGCGACTTCGACGGCAAGTGGATCGAAGACTTCGATCCTGACGACAGCTGGCAGGATCTCGGCGACAGCAAGACGGGCTTCGTCTACGGCGGCGGCTTCGAGCGCTTCTCGTCGTCGGGCAAGTGGTCCTTCAAGCTCGAGGGACTCTGGGCGACCTTCTCGGATTACGAAGTCGCGAATCCGATCGAGTACAGGTTCGATGTCGAGCACGAGGCTTTCACGATCCGATTCGGTGTGAACTACCACATCTGACCGTTCTCTACCGACTCCAGGCGCGCCCCGTGACTTCGATCGCGGGGCGCGCTTTCTCTTTCGCGTTCGCCGCGCGTTCGTGCCGCGATCACGGGCAGGCGACAGCGGCGACGCGTCCGTATCCGAGCGTCGATTCACCCGCGCAGTTCGTCGCGGCGACGACGTAGAAAAGCGACTCGCCTGCCGGGGGCAACGTGCCGTCGTCGTCGTAGGTCGTGGACGGCAGGCCGGAAGCGAGGCATTCGAGATCGGTAGCATCCGGCCGGCCGCCGCGGTAGACGTTGTAGGCCGTCGCTTCGGCGACGATGTTCCACGAGAGCCGAGCGACCGAAGGTGTGCCCTTCACGAGTGCGAGGCCCGCTGGCGGGCCGGGGAGGGTCGCGCCGCAGCCCGCGCAGTCGAGGAGCGTGATGTCATCGACGGCGGCCTCGACGATCGAGCCGGGATCGGCGTCCTCGGCGATGAAGCGCAGGCGTATGTTCGCGGTCGGCGCGACGAAATCCGCGATGCGTAACGAGCGGTAGAACCATCCGCCCGTCGTTCCATCTCCGGTCGGGCCGACGGTTTCGACGGGTGTCCACGACGAGCCGTCATCGTTGGAGATGTCGACGCGGAAGACGTCGGTTCCGGGCGACGAGCCCTGGTCGTTGGAGAACCAGCGCCAGTAGCCGATCGTGGGATCGGAGAGCGCGGACGCGTCGTAGCGAGCCGAGACGAGAGTCGTGCGTCCACCGTCCACGTCGTTCGCGCCGACGCTGCCGCCCACGGTGCCCTGACCGGTCACGAAGCAGGTCGTTCCGTCGACCGTGTGGTCGTTCTCGGGCTGCGCGCTCGTGCCGTTGGGATCGACGCGCACCCAGACGCCGCTCGTAGCGGTGTCGCCGGGCGCGCCGGCCGTCCAGCCCGCGCCGATTTCCAGGTCGTCGGCGATCGTGCAGAAGTCGGGGCGGCCGTCGTCGTTGCAATCGTCGGCGGCGCCGCTCGCGATGTCGCACTCGTCGGGGACGCGATTGGAGTCGCAGTCCTCGCTCGTCTGCGCCGCGAGGTCGCAGTCGTCGGCGATGCCGTTCGCATTGCAGTCCGTTTCGCACTCGTCGGGCACGCCGTCGGCATCGCAGTCGATGGATCCGCCGCCCGGATGGACGTCGCGCGAATCGTGGAGTCCGTTGGCGTTGCAGTCGCCGACGCGGAGGAAATATATGTCCTGTTCGCCGTTGAAGGTCGCGGAGTAGATGACGGCCGCGCCTTCGGCCCGAGAGCGCATCTGATAGTAATCGCCGATCTTGTTCTGTTGCGGGTGGCCGATCGTCGAGTCGAAGATCGGCGATACCGGCAGCCCCGCCGACCAAGTCGTGCCCTGGTCGATCGAGTAGGCATAGCGGAGTTCACTCTTCGTCCCCGAGGCGTCGATACGGGTGTCGTTCCAGACCGCGTCGAGCCGCCCATCGGGAGCGACGGAGAGCGTGCCGAACCACTGCCACGCGGAACCCGTCGGATCGTCGTGGACGCGCACCGGCGCGCTCCACGTCTGGCCGCCGTCGATGCTGCGGACGAGGTGCACGTCGAGCGGATCCGCGCCGGGTGGGTCGACGGAGCCGAGCACGTAGACATGGCCGCGCGTCGGCCCCGTGGAGCGATCGACATCGACCCACACCTGGCCGAGCAGGCCGCCGGGATTGGGCGTTCCATTGACGCCCGTGTTCCCGCCCAGATCGATCGAACGGGCGAGTTCGAACGAAGGCGTGGCGGCGGCGATGCGCAGACTATCGGATCGCAGGGCGAGGTGTCCG
>CAZPJJ010000308.1:0-5411 GCA_964586535.1 uncultured Acidobacteriota bacterium
CGAACTCGCCCTCGACCCGCCAGCCGTTCGCGAAGCGGTACCCGAATGCGGCCCCGGAGAGGAATCCGCTGCCGAGCGCCGCGTCGCCCCTGGCGGTCTCCTCGCCGGTAGCCAGGTCCAGGGGCTGATCGCCCTGCCACGTGAGGCCGCCGATCGCGGTGACGTAGAAATCGCGGTCGGCGCCGAGGGCGGCAAGTTGGGAGAGAGTGAGGATCAGTAAGGTTCCAGTCATGATGCGACGCAAAGTGAGCATGGTCGTCTCCTTGAAGATCTCTTGACTCGCGGCCGTACCGTACGGGCCGAGTCTAGGCAGCGTTCGCGGAGCCACCGCGGCGCGGATGTGGGCTCGGCGAGATCCTTCATCGGAGGTAGCCTTTCTGCATGAGCGGCTCCCTCGATCACGAAGCTCCGGCACCGCTTCGGTCGATCCCGGACGCGGACGGCCGGGACCGTTGGACCGTCACCCGCACCGTCCTTGCGGCATGGCTCGGCTTCTCGGCGCTCTTCGCCGTCCTCGAGCCCGCCCCGACGGCGGGCCTGCCGGTTTTCGTGGGGCTCCTCGTCTGGCTGGTCCACATCGGAGTCGGCCTGGTGCTGGCGATCGCGGCCGCGCGGGTCCTCGTCCGATTTCCGCCCGCGCTTCGCCTGCCACCCGCAGCGTTCGTGGCCGTTTCGGGACTCCTCGGCGCGCTTCTCTTCGCACCCGTGGCGCTCGGGCTCGAGGCCTGGCTTCCCTCCTCTCCGGCCGAAGCCTCGGGCGAGGCCGACGGACTCCTCGACAAGTGGGAATCCCGGGGTGGAGCCCTGGCCCTCGCCGCCGAGTTTCTTCAGATGGCGCCGAGTTACTTACTCGCATGGATGCTCATCAACGCCGAGCCGCTGCTGCGCCGGCCCTTGCTCGCCGAGCCGCCCCGCGACCTGGGCGATCGCGTGCTCGGGCCGATCGAAGCCGCGCCGGCCCCTCGCGAGGCACTCACCGAGGGGAGTTCGGCAGGCGCCACCAACGGCGGCACCGCGAGCAGCCTCTTCGAGCGGCTTCCACCGGCGATCGGTACCGACCTCGTCGCGGTCTCCTCCGATCAGCACTACCTCGAAGTGACGACCGCGCGCGGCTCGGCGACCTTGCTCGGCACCCTCGACGCGGTCGAGCGAGAACTCGGCGACGCGGGCCTGCGCGTCCATCGCTCGCACTGGATCGCGCTCGCGCACGTGCGCCGCGTGCAGCGCACCCAGGCTGGATGGACGTGCGTCATGAGCAACGGCCGCAAAGTCCCCATCAGCCGTCGCCGCTGGTCCGCAGTCCAGGAACGGCTCGGGAAGGATTTCTCCGTCGACCCCGCCGCTACCGAGAATCGAGGCTGAGTCCCAGGGAGGGCCGCGGAATCGTCGACGTGTGTGTGATCTCTCCGGACAAGCGCGTGGAGGCCAGAGTGGCGACATCGGATAAGTTCCGTGATCTCGTGAATCGTTGCCGCGAGCGCTGTCTCTGGTTCGTGAGCCCCAAGGCGCCGCTCTCGACCCGCGAACAACAGATCGAGGTCTTGCGCTCCATCGAGCGCTACGGCAACCGCGAGGATTTCGTCCAGGCGAAGAGGCTGCGACTATGGCTCTCACAGAACTCCAGCGAGAGATTCTCAGGGCTCTAGCGGCGACTCGCCGCGCCATGGAAAGCCATGTCGCGGGAGTAGTCGCGCTGAATACCCTCCTACTCGCCGACCGCCGCTCGTCCGACATCGACCTCTTTCACGATGTGGCGGAGGCGGTCGCGCGAACCGCGGACGCGGACAGGCGCTTGCTTCTCGAGTCCGGCTTCGGCGTGCAGACTCTGCGCGAAGTGCCTCAGTTCGTAGAAGCCATGATCAGTCGCGGCGAGAGTTCCACGCTGATTCAGTGGATCTTCGACAGCGCCTATCGGTTCTTCCCGTTGATCGATGACGACACCCTCGGATTGACTCTTCATCCGATCGACCTCGCGATCAACAAAGCGCTCGCGATGGCGAGCCGTCTGGAGGCTCGCGACTTCGTCGACATGATGACGTGCTGCGAGCAAGTCCAACCGCTGGGGTTCCTCGTTTGGGCAGCTCCCGGCAAGGATCCCGGCTGGGGCCCTCCAGCGCTACTTCAGGCGATCAAACGCGCCTCCCGTTACTCCCAGGACGAAATCGACATTCTCGACTTCGGCGGCCATCCGCCAAATGCACGAGAACTCGCGCTGCGCTGGCGCGACCGATGTGAGCGAGCGGAGACCATCTGCGATCTCCTCCCTGCAGATCGGGCCGGTATGGTCGTGCTCGCCAGCGACGGAGAGCCGTGCCGCTTCGAGGGCCGGCAACTCATGGATGCGGTCGACACGGAGTCCCTGATCTTTCACAGAGGCCGCATCGGCGGCGCCTGGCCCGTGTTTCCGCGCGGGGGAGCGACCGGGAATCGCTGATCTGGCGTGTCGTCGATTCCGCTTCGTGCGTCGCTGAGGAGCCACGATGAAGTTCGGGACTCTGACGGCAGCCGACTCGTTGGAAGTGGTCGCGCTCTTCGAGGCAGTCTTCACGGAGAGTGAGGGTGAGCAGGAAGGCGTGCTCATCGGCGCTCTCGCGAGAGAACTGACTTCGGCGCTCGACGCCGAAGACATCCATGGCTTTATGGCGCTTCACAAGGGCGAGATCGTCGGCGCCATCTTCTTCAGCCGCGTCGCCTTCGACCACCCGCGCGAGGCGTTCCTGCTGGCCCCGGTCGCGGTGCATGGCGATCACCAAGGTGTCGGCATCGGTCAAGCCCTGATCACGCATGGCCTCCGCGAAATGGCACGCCGCGGGGTGACGTTCGTCGTGACGTACGGAGATCCGGCTTTTTACTCCAAAGTTGGTTTTCGCCCGATCTCGCCGGATGTGATCCGCCCCCCGTACGAACTCTCCCAGCCGGAAGGATGGCTCGGGCAGATGCTCACGAATGAGCCGCTCGCATCGGTCAGCGGCAGGTGCTCGTGCGTGAGGGCTTTCGACGATCGAGCCTATTGGTAGAGCGTCGTTCCTCGCCTAGAATCCCGGCGGGGGTACCTTCGATGGGGTCTTCTCGACTTCCTCCGAATCGGCGCGGCAAGACGATCGCCATCGTATCCGCGGCGCCTCGCCACTCTGCCGAGTGGTGCCGCATGCGGTGCCAGCTCTGGCCCGAAGAATCTGCGGCGACGCACCGGCGCGAAATCAAGAGCTTCTTCGCCGGCGGCTCGCTCGATCCCGCCGCCGTCCTCATCGCCGAGGACGGCGAAAGCGCGATCCATGGTTTCGCCGAGTTGACCCTCCGCTCGCACGCCGAAGGCTGCTCTCCTGGCCGTATCGCCTACCTCGAGGGTTGGTATGTCGAGCGCGCTTCGCGGCGAAAGGGCGTGGGCCGCGCTCTCATGCAGGCCGCCGAGGACTGGGCGCGTGCGAACCACTGCCACGAGTTCGCTTCGGATGCGTGGTCGACCAATAGACTGAGCCGCACGGCCCACCTTGCACTGGGCTTCGAGGAGGCTGGAGTCATTCGCTGCTTTCGCAAAACGCTGACGAGGAAGGGATCCGGGTCGCGCCGCCCTTCGGTCACACCAAAGCCGCCGCATGGCGCTCGCTGACGCACCTCCCACGGCGCATCACCGTCATCGCATCGCACATCGCGTCGCGTACGGTGGCGCCGCGGTGCTGACCATCGCGCTGGGGCTCGCATCGCGCCGGGTCACGTGGCTCTTCCCGGCCGCGCTGGGGAAGTACCCCGGCGACGCACTCTACGCGCTGCTGGTGTACTGGCTGCTTGCGCAGCTCGCACCACGCATCTCTCCACTGCGCACGGCCATGGTCTGTACGGCGCTGTGCTGGGGCGTGGAGTTCCTTCAGCTCTGGCACCCGCCGTGGCTGCAGGCTATTCGCGGGACGACGCCCGGGCACCTCGTGTTGGGATCGTCGTTCGCGGCCATGGATCTGCTCGCTTACGTGGCCGGAGCGAGCGTCGCAGCGGCGATCGAGATGACATGGATTCGCATCGATCGGCGACGCTCCGATGACCCTGCAAGCTGACGTGCCGGCGCGCAAGGTATATGTGGCGACGGAAGCGCTGACATCATTTCTGCAGGTCCATGAATCCTTCACACGCGCCCTGTCGACTCACCAAGAAGCATCCAGATGGATCGCCCTGACGAGGTCGCCGAGCAGATCCTCGCGCTCGTGAACACCTCTCCTCCTGCCCGACCCTGACGACCTGTTCCCGCACTCGGTTCGCACTCGACGCTCGCGCTGCGAAGCTGCGGATGGCGCGGCGCGTCACTTCTCCTCGAAGAGCCACGCCAGGGCGTCCTGCGCCCGGCTGCGCATCCCATGCAGACCGAGCGCCACGACGAGCGGCAGCGGGACAAGGACGAGCATCCACCCCGCGATCTCGGGGACGGTCGTCTCGATGCCGAGGTAGATCCGCAGGTCGAGCGCGACGTGTTCGAGGTCGTTCATCAGCGCGCCGCCCTTGCCTCCCATGTAGTCCGCCAGCATCGCGGCGTCGTTGCGGAGCGAGAAGGCGAAGCTCAGCACGTGGAGCGGCACATAGAACGCAATGAAGGCACCGAGCGGGCGCTCGAGTTCGGGTTGGCGCCAGCCGACTCCCGAGAGCGCCATCCACAGGAAGATCCCCGCGAAGAGCATCTCGGCACCGTGACCGGCGATCGAGATCGCGAACTCGCGCCGCCAGTTCGAGATGACGACGAAGAGCCACAGAGCGGAGACGAGCGCGAGCGCGACCACCGCTCGCGGGCGACGGCGCAGCCACCATCCCGTCGCCGCCATGCCGACACCGATGAAGATCGCGAGCGGCAACTCGAAGTCCTGGTGATAGGTGACGCCGCCGCCGTACATCATGTCGAACGCCGGCACCGCGGGGCAGCCCAAGAGCCACGCGACGAGCGCGTGCCCGAACTCGTGCAGCAGCGTTACGAAGACCGACATGAGAAAGCGCGTGAGCGGAAACGCATAGCAGAGCAGCGCCGCGACGAGTCCGCCGCCGAGCAGCTTCCAGTCGTAAGCCGAAAAGCGCGGCGCGGGCGGCGCGCTGACTTCGACGGTCATCGAGTGCGCGACGGGGTCGAAGAGCCCCGCGTCGGCCGCGACGGGGATCCTCGCGAAGATCACGCCGCAGCGGTCGCAGTGAGGAAGTCCTTCCGGCTGCTCGTAGCCGCACTTCGGGCAGGCGGGAGCGGCGGGCGGGGGTGGCGGCGGCAGGACGGGGGGGGTGGTCGTCGTACTCACCCGGCGAATGTCGGCGGTAGACCCTGTCGGATCAAGGCTGGCCCTTCCGCGCCCGGGGCATGCCGCTGCACCAGGGCGGCTTCGACGTAGGATCCTCCGTCCGGAGGAAGCACGATGTCACGCCGCCTCGCATCCGCGAGCGTCGCC
>CAZPJJ010000309.1:0-5410 GCA_964586535.1 uncultured Acidobacteriota bacterium
GCGGGAAGCACGTACTCGCCCTGGGCGTCGTGCTTCACGAGCGTGATCGCGGGGTCGACGAGGTCGACGCGCTCGATCTCGAGGGAACCGCGCAGGAGCGGCAGCACGCGCGCGTGGACGGCGATCGTGCCGATCTCGACCTGCGAGGATTCGCCGCCCGGTGCCGCGAGGCTCGCGGGCGCGATGGTCAGCGCGAGGCCGCGCAGAATCGAGACGTCGATCGCGCCGAGCGTCGCGTCCCAGCCGGTCGCGTCCTCCAGTGCCGCTTCGATGCGAGGCTTGAAGTCCTCGGGATCGACGACGAGCACGACCACGACGGCCGCGACGACGACGAGCGCGACGAGCGCTCCCACGCCGAGCGCGACCTTGCGCCACGGGCTCTTGCTGGCCATCGTTGTCTCCTTTCGCGCGACGCTGGCGTCAATCGCGCTTGGCGACGAGCAGGGTCACGTCGTCATTCGGATCTCCCGCCGCGAACTCCAGCACGGCGTCGACGAGCCGGCGCGCGGCTTCGTCCGCGGAGGGCGCGCCCTCCGCGGCGGCGGCGAGGCGGCGGTCGAAGCCCGTGTCGCCGAAGAACGTGCCCGCGGCGTCGGGGGCTTCGGTGATGCCGTCCGTCGAGAGAAAGAGAAACTCGCCCGGCGCGAGCGCGGCCTCGCTCTCGCCGTACTCGGCGTCGGCGAAGAGACCGAGCGGCATGCCGTTGGTGGCGAGCGTGGTGACCGTACCGTCGCGGCCGAGGATCGCGGGCGGCGTGTGGCCCGCGTTCGTGACGCGCATCGCGCCGCTTCGCGGATCGATTTCGATGTAACAGAACGTGACGAAGCGCCCCTCGGCGACGTTGCCCGCGAGGACGCGGTTGAGCTGCGCGATGAGCGCCGCGGGCGGCAGCCCCGTACCGGCGAGCGCGCGGAACGCCGCCTGGGTGTTGGACATCAAGAGCGACGCGGCGATGCCCTTGCCGGAGACATCGGCGATCGCGAGCGCGAGCTTTCCCGAGGCGAGCTCGATCGCGTCGTAGTAATCGCCGCCGACGGCTTGGCTGGGGCGATAACGGACGGCGACTTCGAGACCCACGGGGCGCGGCAGCGCGCGCGGCAGGAGGCTCGCCTGGATCATGCGCGCGCGCTCGAGGTCCTCGCTCTGCGCGACGAGGCGGATCTCGTCGAGGCGGCGGCCGAGCCGGTCGGCGACGCTCGCCACGAACTCGCGGTCGATGTCTTCGAAGAGCTCGCGGTTGGAGCGTCTGCCGAGCGTGATGAGCGCGCGGGGTCGTCCCGAACCGCCGCGCGCCACGGCGAGCAGCGCCGCGGAGACCGCGCTCATCGCGGCCGCGTCGCCGCCCTGCGCCGGCACGGCGCTCGCGTCGACGGGCTCGTGGCCGAGCCGCGCGGGCAGGCCCTGCGCGTCGATGACGAGCCCGCGCACCTTGGCGTCGGCGATGTCGCCGACCTTGGCGATCGCGCGCATCTCGTCGCCGCCGGGGCCGGCCGCGAAGACGACCACGGCTTTGTTGGGCAGCTCGCGCTGGATCGCCTCGGCCGCGAGCTCGGCGAGGCGCGGCGCCTGCGTTTCGGCGTCGATGGCCGCCGAGAAGCGCTCGAGCGTGCGCGGGTAATCGTGGCGTTCGCGGAAGATCGTGCGCTCGACGACGCCCTGCACGCGCGCGCGCAGCGGAAAGAACGCGGCCGCGGCGACGAGCGCCGCGACGATCGTGCCCGCCTGGCCGCGCACTCCGGCCATCGAGATGAGCAGCGCGCCCAGGCCCGCCGAGATGGCGAGATAGATCGCGACGACGAGGCCCGTGAGCGCGAGGTAGGCCACCGTGCGGCGCATGAAGAGATCGACGTCCATGAGCCGGTAGCGGAAGATCGCGAAAGCGAAGCCGATCGGGATCGGGATCGCGACGAGCTTGCTCGCGATGTCGATCGAGGTCGAGATCGCGGGCAGCGAGATACTCAATACGGCCGTGAGGATCCCGAAGACGAAGCTCATGCCGAGCGAGAAGATCAGCGCCCAGAGCGGCCAGCGGATCTGCCGGCGCTCCTCGGCGCCCGCCTCGCGATAGCTGAGCACGAGGCAGGTCAGCGTGGCGACGAGTTGCAGCGTGAACGATCCGAAGTAGAGCGCGAACGCGGCGATCGAGAAGAGCGCGCCGCCCCAGACGGCGAGCTTCGGGTCGCCGGGGCCGGACATCGCCGCGAGGATCAGCAGGACCAGCCCCGGCGCGGCGAGCGCCGCCGTCGCCAAGGCGATGGCGGACACGGGCCGATGCACGAGCGACGAAAGTCCCCGCGCGCGAAGCCCGCGGATCACGTCGAGCACGAGCAAAACGGGTAGCGCGAGGATCGCGACGACCACGGGCACGCCGATCCACGGATGGCGGACGACATCGACGAGCCCGTCGACGACGCGGCGAAGCGCCTGGAGAATCGCGGGCACCTCGCCTGTTTCGGTGATGCGCAGACCGGAGAATGCGATCAGGACGAGCGGTGTCATCCACAGGACGGCGATCGTCGCGGGCGCGTAGGCCCACACGAGCGGGCCGTTGCTCCGGCGCAGCGCGGGGCGGTCCTTGGGGAAGACCAGCGAGAAGTGGAAGAGCACCGGCACCGAGAACGCGGCGACTGTGCTGACCACGAGCAGGAGCGCGGCGATGTCGTGCTCGGAGACTCTCCCCGTGACCATCGGGCTCTTCATGAGCACGTCGGTCAGCAGGTAGGTGAGCGCGTAGAGCAGCATCATCGCGGCCAGCACGCGCGCGCGGCGGTCGGTGGGCTTGGCCACCGCGACGAAGAACCCCGTCGTCACGAAGACGAAGCAGCAGAACGCGCCGACGAGGAGGCGGATGACGGTCACCCGAGTCGCGAGCGGCGAGACAGCGACCATCGTGATGTCGCGTTGCTCCTCGTCGCGCGCGACCGTCAGCGTGTACGAGTCGCCCGGGCGCAGCGCGATCTCGCGCAGGCGGAGCGCGGTGAGATCCGCCGTGACGATGCCGTCGAGCGCCAGGACGCGGTCGCCGCGCTCGATGCCCGCCGCGGCTGCAGGGCTGCCGGGCTGCACGACGCGGATGCGCAGCTCGTTCTCGCCGAACGAGTTCTGCGCGACGAGACCGCTCCACGCGCGCTCGTTCCAGCGCGGCAGCTCGCGCAGGTAGATCCCGATCGCCACTGCGAGCGGGATCGCGAGGCAGACGAGCAGGATCAGGCGGGCGCGCGCGGCAGGGGAGGTCACGGGCGGGGGCTCCTCGATGAGGCGTCATGTTATCGTGACCGCGCTTCTTCGCGCCTGGGCGACCCACCATGCTGACCGACTCACCACCACGGGCTCGAGCTGCACGCGCTCTCTTCGAGCGCAGCGACGCCCTGCACGATCTGCCGCTCCCCGACGACGACCGGCTTCGCGTGCCGGCGCGCGCGATTCGCGCAGCGCTCGCCGCGGATGACCGCCCCGGACTCGAGCGCGCCTGTCTCGAGTTCGCGTGCGTGGCGGCTGCCTTCTACGGCGTCCGAGCCCCTGGCGTGAAGGTGCTCGCCTCGCGGCCGCTACGCCGCTACAAGGGCGGCGGGCGCGCCGAGCTCTTCGGCGACTACGACCTCGAAACCTCGCTCATCCGCGTCTGGATGCGCACCGCGATCCAGCACAAGGTGACGTCCTTCGGGACTTTCTTCAGCACGCTCTGCCACGAGTTCTGCCACCACCTCGACCTGCACCTGCTCGGCATTCCGCAGACGCCCCACACCCGCGGCTTCTACGAGCGCACGGCGGCTCTCTACCACCACGCGTCCGAGACGGAAAGAAAGCGCCTCGCATGGCTTGCCACCACGCGAGGCACTTGGCAGGTCGATTGGTCGAAGATGCCGCGGACGCGCGCTCCGAGGGCTTCGAACTGAGTCGCGAGGATCAGTCCGCCGGGACGATGCGATCCGCCCAGAGCAGCCCGTCCGCCCAGAGCAGTCCATCCGCCCAGAGCAAGCCGTCGGCCCAGAGCAGTCCATCCGCCCAGAGCAAGCCGTCGGCCCAGAGCAAGCCGTCCGCCCAGAGCAAGCCGTCCGCCCAGAGCAGTCCATCGGCCCAGAGCAAGCCGTCGGCCCAGAGCAAGCCGTCGGCGCCGAGGCGGCCCCATTCGTCTTCGAGGTCCTGGGGACCGTACTTCGCGTCGGCCCAGAGCAAACCGTCGGCCCAGAGCAGCCCCTGCGCGAACGCCGGGTCGTCGAGGTAGACGACGCCGTCGGTGGCGAGCGGGTTGGTGTACCAGCGGATGCCCCCGCTGCGATAGATCGTGTCGCCGATGTACCAACCATCGACGTGCGCGACGCCACGGCCCCACTCGATCGTCTCGCCCGCGATCAACGTCGCGAAGAACGAACTCGACGCGGGCACCGGCGCGGCCGGATCACCGATCGCGAGCGCGACAGGGTTGGCGTAGAGCGAGCCCGCGAGCATGACCGCGCCCACGGCGTTGACGCTGCCGGCGCCCTGCTCGAGCACGTTCGGGCCGGGCAGGTCCTGCGCGGTCAGCATGAGCACGGTCTTGAGCAGGCTCGGCGTCAGGTCGGGGCGCTGCTGATAGAGGAGCGCCGCGAGGCCCGAGACGACCGGCGCCGCCATCGACGTGCCGGAAAGTTCCATGTACGAGCCGTCGACGACGATCTCGGGGTGCCTGGTGACGAGCAGCGAGCCCGCCGCGGCGGTCGAGATCAGCTTGTTGCCGGGCGCGGCGAGGTCGGGCTTGAAGAGGTGGTCGTAGTTCTTCTCGCTCTCCTCGATCGTGCCGTCGCCGTCTTCGTCCTCGCCCAGGAACGACATCGTCGGCCCGCGCGAGCTGTAGGTCGTGATGCCGTCGTCACTGCGCACGTTCGTCTGGAAGGTGTTGAGCGCGCCGACGGTGATCGCCACGGGCGAATTCGCGGGCGAGAGGATCCCGCCGTAGACCTTGTTGCCGTCCTTGTCCTTGCCGTAGTTGCCCGCGGCGACGACGACGCTGACGCCGTCCTCGACGAGCCTTGCCACCGCGACGCAGAGGGGGTCGATCTCGTGCGACTCGTAGGGCACGGTTCCGACCGAGAGATTGACGACGCGGATGCCGAGACGCGCGTGATTGTCGAGCAGCCACGAGAGCGCGCCGAGGAGGCCCTCGACCGTACCGCCGCCCTCTTCGTCGAGGACGCGCACGTCGACGAGGTTCGCTCCGGGCGCGGCGCCGGCGTAGCCGAGCACGCTGGTCGCTTGCGAGCTGTTTCCCGCGGCGAGGCCGGCGACGTGCGTGCCGTGGCCGTAGTCGTCGGCGAGCGTCGTCTGTCCGCCCGAGAAGTCGACGCGCTCGAGAATGCGGCTCGCGCCCGCGGCGTTCAGGAAGTCCGGATGGTCGGCGATGCCCGAGGCGACGATCGCGATCGCCACCGCC
>CAZPJJ010000310.1:0-5354 GCA_964586535.1 uncultured Acidobacteriota bacterium
ACGGTGATGGGAGCGCGAAAGCGTCGATTTCTCAGGCGTTTCCCGCAAAAGCGGAGCTTTAAGAAAGTCTTGACGGTCAACCAGGGTCAGCGTAGCTTCCAGCCGCCTTGTCGTCGTCTGGGCTGGTGTCGCCGTACTCCCGAATGGCACGCCCGTTCCGGCGCCCGTCGAAATGGTCGCGCGGCCAGGAGGCCGCGCGGGGAAGGCCGTCGCGTCTGCGCGTCCCGAGGAGGGCGTCATGCGCGGCGGGGGGTAGGTACGAAACGTTTCTCGAACTCCTGGAGGAGGAGGTCATGCACCAACGGTTCGCAGACCCGCGCTGGGTGAAAACAATCCTGTGCGCAGGGGCTCTCCTGGTGTCGCCCGTCCTCGCCCTCGCTGCTGGTGGTCCCATCGGACTGCCTTCGAGCGGATCGGGCGAAGCCGAGACGACCCAGCCCGCCTTCAAGCCGGCGCTCTACGAGCGCTCCATCGAGTGGTGGCCCTTCGCGACGGGTCCCGTGTACGGCCAGCTTCCGGCGGACAACGCCGGGGACGCCGACGTTCTTCACCTCACGGTGGGGAGCTTCCGCATCGGCGACGGGCTCAATCTTCCCGTCGAGCTGACCGCTTCGCTGGCTGGTCTCGCCCAGGGTGGCGCCCAGTACTTCCTCCTGCAGGTGGAAGCCGGCGACGACCCGGGCATCGCCCGTCAGACGATCGAGTCGCTCGGTGCGGTCGTGATGAGCGAAGTGCCGGTCAACGGACTCATCGTCCGCCTCGACCGCGCCGCCTACGACCGCGTGGCGACCTCGCCCGCGGTGACCTTCATCGAGCCGTATCACCCGGCATTCCGCATCGATCCGAATATCGGCAAGATCGCGGTTGGTTCGGCCCAAGAAGCCGCGTCGCCGATCTTCGACATCGCGCTGACGCTCTTCCCCGGCGAGCCCGCCGCCCCGATGGCCGCGCTTCTCGAGAAGCTCGGCATCGGCGTCCGTGAGGTTGTCGCCGTCGGAGCGAATCAGGTCGAGCTGCGTATGAACGCGCACGCCTCGCTGATCCCCCAGCTCGCGATGCTCGAGCCGGTTCAGACGGTCTCCGAAGTGCCCGCGATCTTCCCGCTCGCAGCGCGCGGTGCTCGGCAGCTTCAGAGCCCCACCGACACGCTCGGCGACTTCCCGTACTGGCAGGCCGGCGTCGACGGCGATGGCCAGATCATCGCGGTCACCGACTCCGGTCTCTCCGTGGATGCCGGCGACTTCTCCAACACGCGCGCTAGCTCTGGTTGGATCGCCCCCGGCGTCAACGCGGGCCCCAACGTCCCCGCGAACCACCGCAAGATCGTGACCTACCGCACGGCGGGTTCGATCTCTGGCGGCTCGGGCGACCTGGCCTCCTGCGACGCCCTCGCCTCGGGTGCGTTCACGCACGGCCAGACCGTGGCCGGCACAGCCGCCGGTAACGCGACCCGCAACACCGTTCCGGCCGGTACGTCCCCGAGCCCTGGTGTGGGTTACGGTGCTGGCTTCTTCGACGACAACAATGGCAACGGCATCTTCGAGGAGTCTCAGGACGACGGCTACGACGGCATCGCGAAGGGCGCCAAGGTGGCCTTCATCGACGCCGCGTCCGCCTGTCCCGAAATCCTCTTCCCGAATCTCAACCCCGGCAGCCTCTTCACGCTGCTCACCGAGTCGTGGACTCAGCACCGCGCCTCGATCAGCAATTTCTCGTTCGGCTCCGACGCCGGTCCATCCGGTCCGTCCTACTCGGGCGGCGCCGCGCAGATCGACCAGGCGATCGCCGGAACCGGCACGGGAACGGTCAACGTCAACTTCTTCCCGATCAAGCTCTCCGTCCTCGCGGCCGGCAATGCCGGCGTCGGCGACGAAGCTGCGATCGCCGTCGGCACGCAGAGCAACCAGGCCGCGTGCAAGAACTGCATCGTCGTCGGCGCCTCCGCAGGTGTCTTCGGCGGCGCGGAAGCCTTCACGTCGAGCGGCTTCGGTCCGAATCGTCGCGTCCTCAACCTGCTCTTCGCCGCGGGCCGCGACAACTCGTGCATTTCCGACGACAACAACCAGGAAGGCGCCGCCTCCTGCATCGACTCCGGCCTCCAGCCCGGAACGTCCTTCGCGTCGCCCAACGTCGCCGGCGCGGCCGCCGTCGTGCGCGACTATTTCGCCAAGGGCTTCTATCCGGACGGCACCGACGAGAACGCGTCCAACGCCAACGACCAAGTCGCGGCGATCAGCGCCACGCTCGTCAAGGCAGTGCTCATCGTCGGCGCGCAGCCCATCACGGGTGGCCGCCAGATCGTCCCGCAGGATCGATTCAACTACTTCTGGGGCTACGGCCGCGTGCAGCTCAACAACTCGCTGCCTCTCGCCGAGTTCCCGTCGAAGTCGATCACGGGGCTCATCGTCCACGACCTGCCCAACGTCGACCTCAACCAGGATGGCACCAGCAACGACGGTGTGAGCAATCTCGCGCTCTCGTCGGCCGGTCCCCTTCCCACGTCGCTGACCACCTATCAAGATGAATTCCAGGTCGTCAACGACGACGAGGACCTCGTCGCCGCTCTCGTCTGGAACGACCCGTCGAACGCGTCGGGCGCGGTCAGCAACGACGTCGATCTCCGCATCCGCTACTGCGGTGCCGATGGCACCTGCGGCAACGGCGACGACATCGTTTGGCGCGGCAACATCTTCTCCGAGGACTTCAACCGCGACGGCACGCGTGACAGCGACCTCGACGGCGACTCGGTGACCGACGGCTACTTCTACACGATCGAACAGCGCGCCGCGATGTCGACTTGGCGCGACTCTGTCAACAACCACGAAGCCGTCTTCATTCCGACGGAACTCAACGCTCCCGATCGCGACGAGGACGGCACGCCTGACGTCGAGTTCGTCCGCGCCGGCCGCTACCGCATCGAAGTGCAGCGGCAGTCTGGAACGAACGCCGTCTACTACTCGGTTGCAATCGCGGGCCCGGTGGCCGCCGGTTCCGCGGTTCGCTTCGACGCGAACCCGCTGACCTGCAACGCCGACGTCTCCGTCGTCGTCACCGAAGCCGAAGACGCGGCGGACACCGCTTGCCCGAACGGCAGCGTCTGCACCGAGAGCGTCATCTCCAGCCGAGTGACCGTGGACGTTCTCGCAACCGACGGCACGACTGTCATCGACACCGAGAGCGGCTTGGGCTTCACCCAAGGCGACCCGAATGATCCGGGCAACGAGTCCCTGCAGTTCGAGTCGGACCGTCTCCCGCTCTCGTCGATCAAGGCGGCCAGCGCCGGTGACGGCATCCTTTCGGTCGGCGATGGCCAGAGCGTCCGCGTCACTTACATTGACGTGGGAGCCACCCGGACGTCGACGACTTCCATCGACTGCCGCCCCGAGTTCAACGTCCGCATCATTCCGCAAATCGGCGAGGACTTCCCGTTCGTGTTCAACGGCGGAACGACTCTCCCGCGCCGCGGCTGTGACAACGACCTCTACTTCGACGCCGGCGAATCGTTCGGCTTCGACGTCGCCTACGAGAACTTCGACCCGGTCGACCTCATCGACGCAGAAGTCTCTCTCCGCGCCGTCGTGCCCTACCCCGCCGGGACCCCGATCGAGACGCTCCTCGCGGACGAGTGCCGCCTCGCGCGTCCCGACCACCCGAACGTTTCGATCCTCAACCCGACGAACATCGTCGACTTCCTCCCGGCGCTCGCGGACCAGATCGTGGGCTTCGCCCTCGAAGTCGTCGGCACGCCTCCGACGCGCGATCGCGTCGAACTCGTCGTCTCCCTGAAGAGCGAGAAGTCCGGACAGGGCACTCCCGACTGCCAGGCCTTCGAGTTCCTCATGCAGGCCGACGACGACGTGAAGCGCTATACGACGGACTGCCCCACGGGCTGCACCGTCGACTACGACATCAACAAGGACGAGCGGCTCGAGAACCGCATCGGCGAGAGCTTCTTCGATCCGGACACACTGCTCAACCAGCGCTTCGACGAGACCCAGGTCGTGTACAGCGACCTTACCGACACCTCGTTCCGCACCGTCGACGGCGACGGCGACGGCAGCCCGGACTGCCCCGAGTGCGGTAACCCCGGCTTCAACGGTCCCTGGGACTTCAACGACAACGACGAGGGCTTCCGCGTCGGCCGTTCGGTCCGCTCGGAGATCTCGACGGGATCCGGCCAGGGCCCGATCACGAACTGGGGTGAAGACTCGAACTGGGACGGCATCCTCGAGCCCTTCGAGGACAACGACGCCGACGGTACCGCGGGCGTTCTCGACCGCAACTGGGGCATCGGCGGAGGCTGCGGCTTCGTCTCCAGCAACGGTAACAACCGCGGTGCTTGGCACACCGGCCGCATCGGCCAGTGGGCTCCGGCGGATCGCACCGCCCTCTGCCGCCCGAACGACACCAAGTGCGAGCAGTACGACATCCAGACCGGCACCACCGGCGCCGCGTTCTGGTTCGAAATGCTGCGCACTCCGGTGATCCGCCCCGTCCGCGCGGGCTTCGACGCTGACGGCTTCCAGTGGAAGCAGCAGATCGTCGACTGGTCATGGAACACGCAGATCGATCTCCCGGACAGCAATTCCTTCTGGACCTGGGAGTTCGACCTCGACACGACCACCGCCAATCCTTCGCTGCTCGGCGACGAGACGATCCAGTTCCTCTCCATCGGCGAGCAGGGAGCGATCTCGCGCGGCCAGAGCTTCATCACCGACGGTGCGCTCGTCTTCCTGCCCACGGACACGCGCCAGGGCACGGCGAACTACGGCGACGAACTGCTCGGCACGCTCGGCAACAACCGCACGAGTGCGCGCGGTTGCTACTTCAACAACCTCAATGCAGCCGACGTGGCGGCCGATCCCGAAGATCGACTCAACCCGCCGCGTCCGCTCGACGACGATTGCGACAACGACATCAATCTCGTCGACGGCTGCCCCGGTCTCTGTGGCGTCGACGACGACGGCAACGGCGCGGTCGACGACATCGGCGAGGCCTGCCCCTGTCGCGTCTGCGAAGCGGGTTCGCCGCGCGCCGGCCAGCCCTGCGACCTCGCAGCCTTCTGTAACCCCGATGGCGGTCTGAACTTCGAGTGCGTCCCGAACACGAACGGCGCCGGCGCGCCGATTCCGTTCGGCGACGACGTCTGCGGCGACGGCCAAGTCGACGAAAACGTCAACGCGGCCTTCGGTACGGCGGCCGGACTCCGTCAGCTCCGCAACAACGGCATCTTCATCGAGAACGGCGTCGCCGGCGGCGGCGTGCCGAACGGCGATCCGCGCTTCAACACCCTCGACGACTTCTTCGGACCCACCGGGCAGTCGTGGCAGGGTGAGATCGGCTTCTTCGCGGGC
>CAZPJJ010000311.1:0-3352 GCA_964586535.1 uncultured Acidobacteriota bacterium
GAACTGGCCCACCGCGAGCGGACCCGCCTGCGTGAAGTCGTGGACGAGATAGAACCCCGCCTCGTCGGAGAGGCCGTCGGCCAACTCGCCCGGATCGAGAAATCCGTCGCGATCGCAGTCGAGGACGACGTCGTAGCCGCGCCCGACGGCGGGACCAGCGTCCGCGCTGAGCGTCGCGCTGCCCGCGAGCGGGCGCGTGTTGGCCTGGATGCCGCCCGCCACGAAGGTCACGGCCTCGGGGGCGCCGCGCACGTCGGCGAGCGCTTCGCCCGCGCACCACTCGGCGGCGGTGCGCTGATCGAGCACGTAGACGTCGCAGGTCGCGTCGACGACGCCCGGCCAGACGAACGGATCGACGCCGAGTTCGACCGTCGAACCTTCGTTGTGCGTCCGCGCGAACTCGAAGAAGGGGAACTCCGTCAGCGACCGCCCCGCGAGTTCGGTGGGAGTGCCGATACCGGCGTTGGGATCGACGTCGTAAGTGCATCCGAAGGACGTCGAGCAGGAATCGAGCGTGCACGGGTCGCCGTCGTCGCAGTCGACGGGCTCGAACGAGCAGGTGCCCGAGGGCTCGAGGCAGACATCCTGAGTGCACGCCGACGAGTCGTTGCAGTTGACGGCGACGCCGCGGGCGCAGATGCGGTCGGGTCCGCAGGTCTCGACGCCGTCGCAGGCGAGCGTGTTGTCGCACTGCTCGTCGTTGCCGCAGGGAATCAGGTCGGCGACGAGGTAGAAGCGCGTGCCGGGGGCGGCGTCGATGGCCTCGCTGTAGGTCAACTGTGCCGTTCCGCCCGCAAGCCAAGCGGGCCGCACCACGTCGTTGGGGAAGACCGAGCGGTAGATGCCGTACGGGCCGTCGCCGGCCTGCCAGGTGAGCACGATCGTGGCCCCGGACTTCTCGACGCGGAGCGATCCCGGGGCGGGATCGGCGTGGACGGGCAGGCCTGTGTGGGCAGCGAGAACGGCGAGGATCGCGCAGGCCAGGGCGGGCCCGGCCAGGCGGGACGACGGGCGATGGGTGGACAAGGCTGACCTCCGGGAGGCGATGGTGCGCGGAAGATACGGCGCCCCTCGCGGATCGCCACCCCGCCCTCGCGAAGCCCGGCGGCGCCCCGCAGTTATAATCCCGCGCATGCGTGAACCCTTCGTCGACTACGTGCGCCGCGCGATCCCGCGCGACGCGGTGCTGATCGCCTGCGGGCTGCCGGCCACCAACAAAACCGAGACCACGGAGGTGGTCGCCCGCGAGCTCGGCTTCACGATCCTGCGCACGGACCTCATCCGCCGCGACCTGCTCAAAGGCGAAGACATCTTCGACGAGAAGGTCGCCGCCGACATGAGCAAGCGGCACGCGGTCTACGACGAGATGTTCCGGCGCGCCGGCGAGATCGCCGCGCGCGGCGAGCCCGTGATCCTCGACGCGACCTTCGTCACGCAGTCGCTGCGCCGCCGCGCCGCGGAGGTCGCCGCGCATCACGACCGTACCTTCGTGATCCAGCAGACGCAGGCACCGCGCGCTTATTCGATCGACAAGATCGGCAAGCGCAGCCGCGAGAACTACGAATCGAACGCGCTCACCGAGGCCGCGTACGACAACAACTTGAACAAGTTCGAGCCAGTCGACCTCGCGGATCTCCGCGCGCACTTCCCCGCCCTGCGCGTCGTGCACCTCCTCGTCGACACGGGATCCGACTTGGAAACCGAGTGGGCCGTCATCGGGCGCAACGAGTCGTCTGGGACGGAGTGACCACCCCGTGTCCGACGTCCTCGAACGCACGCGCGGCTTGGCGCGGCTCTTCCGCGAGAGTTTCCGCGCCGCGGACATCGCCGAGAGCCTGCTCTCCTTCGACGCCGAGACGCCCTGCCACACCGTGCGCCGGGTGCTCGACGCGCGCGGTTTCGTCGTCGCGGGCGTCCGGGAGCGCGGCGTCGTGACGGGACTCGTGCTCGCGGAGGATCTCGACGACGGTCTTTCGTGCGGCACGCGGGTCCGCCGTTTCGAGGACGCCGACATCATCCCCGGCGACGCCTCGCTCGATCGCGCGCTCCAGGCGCTCGAAGGCCGGAATCGCGTCTTCGTCCGCGTGCTCGGCGAGGTGAGCGGCATCATCACCTGGAGCGACGTGCAGAAGCCGCAGGTGCGGATGTGGCTCTTCGGCCTCGTGACGCTCATCGAGCTCGCCTTCGACGGCTTGCTCGAATCCCTTCACCCCGAGGAGAGCTGGCGCCCGCTCCTCTCCGCGGGCCGCCTCCGCAAGGCCGAAGAGCTCCGCGCATCGCGGCGCGCGCTCAATCCCGACGCCGCGCCCACGCTCGCCTCGTGCCTGCAGTTGTCCGACAAGGCGCAGATCCTGCTCCGCGAGCAGACCGCGCGCACGATGCTCAACATCGCCTCGCGCGAGGACGGCCAGCGCCGCCTGCGCCGGCTCGCGCGCCTGCGCGACGGGCTCGCGCACGCTCAGGACATCGTCACCGACGACTGGCCCGTCATCCTCGGCTTCGCCAAGGACCTCGACGGCATCCTCGCTTTCGGGTCGGCGTTCGCGGCCCCGCCGCGCGCGCATCCGCGGCGGAAGGCGGGCGATCCCGCGCCGTGAAGAGCGAAAGTCAGATTCAGGGGCAGCGTCGGATCTTGCGTTCCGTCGTCGTCCTGAGCGTCTCGCCGACCTTCGGCGGATCCTGCCCCGCTTCGGTTGGCGCACCATATATGGCCTGAATCGTCGACGTCCGCGCGCTGCACTCGACGCTCTGCCCCTTGGAGCCGCCCGTCGTGCACGTTCCTGTATGGCCTTCGCATGTCACGGAGATCTCGGTTCCGCCGTTTGCGCAGGTCTCCGTGTTCGTTGCGCTGCAGCCACCGGGGAGGGTCTGCAGCGAGCATCCCCGGAAGTCCGTGGGGAGCATCGCCGGGCAATTCGGATCCCAGATGGGAGTCAGGAAGAGGAAAAGCTCCCGCGTCGCGAGACGGAGCGCGGTACCCGCGACGAAGACTCGCGCCTCCTGCGAGCGAATAGGCACGTGAACGCCATGACCGGGGTGAATGTCCATCAGCTTCACCCATCCCGCGTAGAGCGACGCCTCGACGATCTGGAATTCGTCGCCTTCCCAGGAGACTTCGAGGAGGTCGTCCTCGTAGCGCACCGCGGAAGCCGGAACGTGCTCTTAGACCAGGTCACCTGCTTGGGCCGCGGCAAGCGGAACGGCGGCAGCGACGACGAGCGAGACCACGACGATGCGCAGCAACATGGAAAGCATGAAGGACCCCCTGGGATGTGACCTGTGACTCGAGCGCTCCCGGAACTCGGGATCGCATCCAACCAACGGGGCACATTAGCCCCCCCCCCCCCCCCCC
>CAZPJJ010000311.1:3362-5315 GCA_964586535.1 uncultured Acidobacteriota bacterium
GGAGTGAAGTCAAGCCCGGTCCGGTCCCGCTTCCCGGGCGAAGTGCTCGCGAATCCCCCTCGCCTTCGCCGGGCCCACCGCCGCGGCGAGCGCCTCTTCGCTGGCCTCGCGCACGGCCTGGGCCGAGCCGAACTGCTCGAGCAGGCGGCGCACGGTCGTCGGGCCGATGCCGGGGATCTTCGCGAGGCCGCTTGCGACACGCACCTTGGAGCGTGCCTGACGGTGGTGCTTGATCGCGAAGCGGTGCGCCTCGTCGCGCACCATCTGCAGCAGGCGCAGCGCGGGAGAGTGGCGATCGAGGACGACGGGCTCGCCGCGTGCTTCGAGAAAGACTTCCTCTTCGCGCTTGGCGAGCGAGATCAGCCGCAATCCCGCGAGGCCGAGTTCGTCGAGCGCGGCCTGCGCGGCGGCGAGTTGGCCCTTTCCGCCGTCGATGAGCACGAGCTCGGGAAGCCGCTTGCCTTCGCGCTGGAGGCGCGCGTAGCGGCGGCCGACGACTTCGGTCATCGCGCGATAGTCGTCGCCGGGGTCGGCGCTGCGCACCTTGAAAATGCGGTATTCGGCCTTCTTGGGCTTGCCCCCCTCGAAGACCACCATCGAGGCGCGCGGCTCCTCTCCGCGCAGATGGCTGACGTCGAAACCCTCGATGCGCGAGGGGGCCTCGTCGAGACCGAGCGCATCGCGCAGATCTTCGAGCGCCTGCACACCGTGGACGTGGCGCTGGCGGAAGCGCGCGTCGAAGGCGAGCTTGGCGTTCTTGGCGACGAGGTCGAGGAAGCGCCGGCGCTCGCCCTTGGTCGGCGCGGAGAGCCGCACGCGTCCGCCGCGCCGCTCGGCGAGAAAGGCCTCGATGAGCCCGGAATCCTGCGGAAGCCGCGGCAGGAGGATCTCCGGCGGCGGCTCTTCCGCGCCGTAGAACTGCGGCAGGACGACGTCGTAGAAGCTCTCGGCGTCGGGAGCCTCGGCGAAGGTGAACTCGCGCCGGCCGATGACGCGGCCTTCGCGCATGCGGAAGAGCTCGAGCGCGGCTTCGTCGCCTTCGCGGTACTCGGCCCAGAAATCCGCGTGCTCGAGGCCGACCGAGATCATCCCCTGCTTCTCGCCGAGGTGCCGCAGCGTCTTCAGCACATCGCGGTAGCGCGCCGCGCGCTCGAAATCGAGGGCCTCGCTCGCCTCCCGCATGCGCTCCTCGACACGGCCTTGCAGTTCGCTGTCCCGGCCTTCGAGGAAGAGCCGCACCTGCTCGACGCGCTCGCGGTACTCCGTGGCATCCGCCTTACCGGCGCAGGGCGCGGGGCACTGGTCGAGATGGTAATAGAGGCAGGGACGCTGCTTGCCGTCGAAGCGCAGGTGGCAGTTCGCGACGCCGAAGTAGCGCGGCACCATGCGCAGCGTGCGCCAAGCGTGCGACGAGGGCAGGAAGGGGCCGAAGTAGAGCTCGCCATCGGCGCGCGGCCGCCGCACGAGCGTCACGCGCGGAAACTCGGACTTCACGTCGAGCTTGAGATAGGGGAAGTTCTTGTCGTCGCGCAGCAGCACGTTGTAGCGCGGGTGGTGCTCCTTGATGAGGTTGTTCTCGAGGATCAGCGCTTCGACTTCGCCGCGCGTGACGATGATGTCGATCGCCCGCACCTCGTCGACGAGCATCGCGATGCGCGGTGCGTGCTTCGCGCCCTCCTGGAAGTACGAGCGCACACGGGAGCGCAGCGAGCGGGCCTTGCCGACGTAGAGGACTTCGCCCTCGCCGTCGCGATAGCGATAGCAGCCGGGCGCGGCGGGGAGCCGCTCCAGGGCCTCGCGGACCGCCTCGGGCAATCCGTCTCGCATGGCTCAGGTCGCCGAGAGCGACGTCTCGCGTTCGCGGAGCGCCTTGATCCGGTCGCGGATCTCGGCCGCGCGCTCGAACTCGAGGGCCGCCGCCGCGGCGAACATCTCCTTCTCGAGCTTTTTCAC
>CAZPJJ010000312.1:0-5297 GCA_964586535.1 uncultured Acidobacteriota bacterium
ATGCTTCCAGACGCGCTCGCTCTCTTCGTGCGTGGCGCACTTCGGCGTCGTCGGCAGCGCGCAGAGAAAAACGTGGCGTTCGATGCGCCCCAGCGAGAGCGCCGCTGCGATGGCATCGAGCCGCAGCCGGGCGTCGTTCGCGTCGTCGGTCATGTCAGGGCCTCCTGCCTGCCGGCCGTGCGCCGCCGATCGCCGAGCAAGGGTCGGCAAGACCGGCGGAGGCGGCAATGCTCGAGAGCTGTACGGCGGCGCGCGCGGTATCCAGATTGCTGACGTAGAAGCGCGTGAACCCGACTTGGAGCAGCGCGCGGATCGTCGCGGCCGCGATCTCGACTGGGTTCATGCGGCGCACGTGAAAGTCCTCGATGAGCGCCTCACGGGGGACCGGGATGAAGGGCGCGAGCGCGTCGAGCGTCGCGCGCCGCGCCGAGCGATAGAAGAAAACCCCCGCGAAGAGCGGAATCCGCAGCGAGCGGCGGCGGGCCTCCTCGAAGAACGAAGCGACGGGCGCAAGGTCGTGATGCGAGACGATCTGCGTCAACACGAAGTCGATCGAGGATTCGTGTTCGAGGAGGAACGAGACCTGCTGCTCGCGGTCGCGATAAGGATTGACCCAGCCGCCGAGCAGGAGACCAGGCTGCCGCTCGCGGAAGATCGCGCGGAGCTGCCACGCGTGGTCGAGGCACCTCGGGATGCCGTCGTGACGATCGCCGCCGAGACAGACGACCGCGGGAAAGCCGAACTCGCGGACCCGCGCGGCGAAGCGCTCGCAGTAGGCGAGCGGGTGCTTGAGCGTCAGCATCGGCACGACGCGATCCCGGCGCGCGTCCGTCCCGAGATTGCGCACGAGGTGGCCGAGGTTCTCCTCCTCGGCGGAGCCAATCGCGTTGTCGGTGAGAAAGATCGCGGAGTCGGCGGTGCTCAGCCGTCGCACGGCCTGATAGACGTCGATCCACGCGTCCATCGCGTGGATGCCCGCGAGATCGCGCCGCGGCGGTCGCAGTTCGGCCGCCAGGAGCGGCACGCTGGATGCGAGCCGTTCCCGGAAGCGGAACGACGCCGGGTTGTCGAGTGGCGAATCGAAGGAAGGCGGCGGCAAAGCACCTCCCGTGAGTTTCACGGAGAGGCCATCAAGACCGCCGCTCGGCCTTCTGTCAAGGGCAAGGCAGAGGCGAGAGCGTCCTGCCGCTGGGAGGGCCTCCCGCCGACGTCTCGATACCGCGGGTGTCGACAGCGGTCACGAGATAGGCCTGGAGCCCGCCGGGCTCGGGGACGGCCGGATCGCCGGGGAAAGTGGTCTCCTTGCCCTGCCAGATGCACTCGAAGGTCCCGCCGGGTAGCCCCCTGTACACACGGTAGTTCTCTACGTCGCGCAACTCGCTCGCGCGCACGTCCTCCCAGGAGAACGCATCCCTCGTGATGCGGAACGGTTGCTCGGCCCCCGGCCCGGAGACCTCGATCGCCGCGAACGCCGGAACGATCTTCAGGATCTCTCCGGTGCGCACCACGATGTGCAGTTCGCCTCGGTCGTCGAGACCGAAACTCGTGAGACTGTTGAGCGGCAGCAGGCCGTCCGCGAAGATCTCGTCCGTCCAATCGCGGCGTTCGACGATCTCACCGTTCTGGACGCGGATCGACTCCACCCATCCGTTGCAGTAGTCGCCGAAGAAGTAGGCGCCTCGCAGCTTGGGCAGCCGGCAGCCTCGATAGACGTAGCCGCCCGTGATCGAGCAGCCTTCGGAGCGCGTGTACTCGAGGATCGGCAGCGTCAGCGAAGCATCGAAGCACGAGGGCTCGTCTCCACACGAAACGCCCGCGGGGTCGCACGAGCCCGAGCCGTTGACGTAGCAGTGCGCCCCTTCCATTTGGCGCCATCCCAGGTTGCTTCCGGCGATCTGGGTACTCGGCAGGAAGTTGATCTCCTCCCAGCAGACCTGCCCGACGTCCGCGACGTACATGTCGCCCGTGGCGGGATCGATCGCGGAGCGCCAAGGATTGCGCACGCCCGTGATGAGAATCTCGGGGCAGGCGCCGGGAACGTCGATGAATGGGTTGTCGCTCGGCACACGGTAGTTCGACTCGCCACTCGAGCACTGCGGGTCGCGCGACGCGGGATCGATACCAAGCACGTCGAGGCGGAGCATCTTGCCGAGCAGGACGCCTTCGTTCTGACCGTTGCCGCACTCGCCCCACGGATCGCCCGCGCTACCGCCATCGCCGAAGCACGAGTAAAGAAACCGGTCCGGTCCGAAGAAAAGCTGCCCGCAATTGTGGTTCGTATCCGGCTGCGTCACGCGGAATACCCGCGTTTCCGAAGCGGCGTCGGCGACATCGGGGTCTGCCGAGCTGACGCTGAAACGTGAGACGATCGATGAAATCGGCGGTAGCACCGCCGTGTAGTTGACGTAGAAATGCCCGGTCGAGGCGAAGTCGGGCGGGAAGGCGAGGCCCAACAGACCCATCTCGTTGGAAGCGAGGCTGACCCGAGTACGGATATCGAGGAAGACCGTCGCCGGTTCACTTGCGGCGCTGCGCTTCCAAAGGAAGATGCGCCCGTTCTGGTCGACGATGAAGAGGCGCTCCCGGTCACCGGGAGGACTCGTCACGAAAAGCGGCCTTGCTCCCTCCACGACGGTGAGCAGGACGGTCTCGAGCGACTCCGTCTGAACCTCGGCGATCCCGTCGCATTCCGGGAGGGTTTGCGCCGAAATAGACCGGTATTCAGCGGTCGCCACGAAGAGCAAGCCGAGGCAGACCGCCGTTGTGACCAAGCGCCCTTTTCGACGCATGCCGTATCGGCTCCCTCTTGTTCGGCAAGCGTCGGGGTGCGCCGCCGTTCCCTTCCCCCGGCACAGGACCGCTTTTATGTACGGCTCTCGCGAAGAACCGTCCAGCAGCGATCTCGACGTGTTCAGCATAATTTCCATCGAGAATCGCGCCAGCGACGAAGCAGCGACGAGCCCGGTCCGATGTCACGGACAGGCTTTCCAGAGCGGTTTCCAGCAGCGGTCGAAAAGATCATCGAGATCGGCGGCACGCTCGGGCAGGGCGGCGGAGAGCGGCATCCAGCCCAGTGTCATGCGCTGGATCAGCATGCTGACGGCTTGGCCGGGTTCGAAACGCACGGGAAGGCGTGGAGGGACGACCACGCGATACGTGTTGCCCTCGGGCGGGACCGAGACGTCCATGGCGGCAGGATGCACGGCGTCGATCTGGAATCGACCGACGACCCGCTCACCGACGGCGATCGAGTGGAGTGTCTTCGCCGAGCGGTCCAGGGCCTGCTGAAGCGCGGAGTGGCGCAGGAATGCCTCGCGTGCGGCATCGCGGTGCTGCGAGAAGGCCTCGACGTCGTCGTCGCTCGCATGACCACGCGCGGCCACGAACGTCACGAGTCGCTCGACCTCTCGAGGCAGCATCTCGATCACGGCGAGGCTCACCACGGCCTGGAAAGGGAAGAGCCTCAGGCATGCTCCGGAGGCGCGCACGATCTCGCGTGCGGGAAGCCGCCGCAGCGCCGCGGAATCCGTTTCGGCCGTTGACTCTTCGTCGACCGCGCGAGCACCGGCGAGCGGAGCGACGACCTGCGCGAGAAAGCTGCTGATGATCTCGAGCGCGAGCGCGGCGCCAAAAGCGCTGTCTTCCCCTTCTTTGGTGAGCCGTTCGTTGAAGAAGGCGCTGAACTCCGCGGCGGCGCTCGCGGCGCGGCGGCCTTTCGTCAATCCGCCCTGAATCCCTTGGAGCATGGTTCCCTCCTCGGCGCGATGGTGCGCGACGAGGAAACCCTAGCGACGTTCGGGGCGGGAGGCGCGTCAGCAGCGAAGCGGGCCTCCACAGAGCGAGACGCGGGGCGCACGATCGGCCCCGCGTCTCTCGTTCGCCGCCGCGCGACGTTTATTCGCCGCGCGTTCTTTGTGCTCAGAATCGCCAGATCATGCCGAGCGACACCTCGCGCCCGGAGAGATCGAGATCGCCAAATCCGTCGAAATCGTCCGAGAGTTCGTCCTCGGCGCGGTGCCAGCGGCCTTCCGCGACGATCGACCAGTTCGGCGTGAGCGCGACCTCGATGCCGGCTTGCAGGTAGTAGCCGAGCGTGGTGCCATCGCTCTCGAAGCGCGTCGTGATGATCGTGTCGTCCGCGGGATCGATGGGATCGCCGAAGTCGACGAAGTCGCCGACCTCGTTGTAATTCCACCAATAGAAGCCAGCGCCCGCTCCCACGTAGGGCCTCACCATGGCCTCGGGTCCGAGCAGGTGCGCCTGGAAGCCGATCGTGATCGGCGTCAACTGCAGTTCGGAGCGATGGATCACGCCGATCAGGAACTCGTCGAACTCGGCATCGCGGTATCCGCGGCGCGAGTCGCCTTCGAACGAGCCCACGGTGCCGATCACGCTGAGGCGCGAGTTGAGCGCGTAGCTCAGGTCCACCGAGAAGTTCGTGTCTTCGTAGTCACCGATGTTCCCCGTGAACACGTCGAAGCTGTCGTCCCAGAAGTCCGAGTCGCCGTCGGGCTCGAAGAGCCCCACGCGAAGTCCGAAGCCGAAGCTGTATTCGGGCGCGGCGGCGGCGCCGCGTGGATGGTGCCGAGGATTAGCCGCGAGAGCCGGAGCGGCCGCCAGGATGAGCATGGTGCTCGCCACCAGAAGTATGCGTTTCATCGTTCGATCCTCCATTCCCGCCGGCACCCTGATGGTCCCCGACGTGGCGCTCGAAAGAAGAGCAAGGCCGATGCCACGAGTCCGCAGCTGGGGCGAATCCCCGCCAAAGTGATCACTCATCGGGGCTTCCCAGGCGTCCGCCCCGCGGGATCGCTTTTCGAACGGTGCGCGCGCCGACCTCTGACGAGGACGGTTGCCGCCCTCCGAGGACGCCCCGTCCCGCTCCGCGAGCCGGGTCTTCTCGATCGAGTCAAGGCCGGGGATCGGCGAAGCGGCGTCCCTCGACCCCGCCTTTGATTCCAGGCCTGCCGGGAAAGCCCCGCTTGGTCGCCACGCGCTCGCCGACGAGCGGGCGGACGAGCCCGAGAGCGTCGGCTGGCGCCAGCGGCCCCGCGATCAACACGCCCTCGACGAGGTGTCGGATCTCTTCGATGAGGGCTCGCGCCGCGTCGAGCCCGATTGCACGCTCCTCCTCTGGGGAACTGGCGGCGGAGAGGCGTTCGAGCAGAGCGGCGGGCACGTTCACTCCCGGAACCTCGCCCGCAAGGAACTCGGCCTCGCGGAGCGAGGAGATCGGCCAGACTGACGCGACGAAGGGGATGCGTACGCTCTCGACGCACTCCAAGAAACGCGCGAGT
>CAZPJJ010000313.1:0-5294 GCA_964586535.1 uncultured Acidobacteriota bacterium
GCGGGGCGATTCTCGATGTCGCAGTCGACCTGCGCATCGGCTCGCCGACCTTCGGCCGGTCCGTCGCCCGCGAGCTGACCGCCGAGAACGCACGGCAGCTCTGGGTACCCGTAGGATTCGGCCACGGCTTCGCGACACTCTCCGAAGTCGCCGAGGTGCAGTACAAGTGCACCGGCTTCTACGTTCCCGAGTGCGAAGGCGCGATCAAATGGGACGATCCCGAACTCGCGATCGAGTGGCCGATCACCGCCCCCATCGTCTCGGCTCGCGACGCGGCCGCCATGTCGTTCGCGACCTATCGAGATCGCCCCGTATTCCGCTACGAAGGCTGAGCGTTTCCCTGGCGCGCTCGTGGTCCCTGCAGGAGGGCCCGGTCGATCTCCGCTTGGCGCGAGGGTGATCGATCACGCGCGCGCCAGGGCTTCTTCCTCGGCACTGACCGCGACCGGGCGCGAATCCTCACCTGGAGCGGATGAAGGAGCGCCCGCGTCGGATCGACGATCCCGCGCCTCCAACAGTGCCGTCGCCAACTCGGCGCCCAAGGTTTCCATATCGCAGGGCTTGTTGAGGAAGCGGATCGTTCCGGCGCTCACGTCGTCCGCGATGCCGGGTTGAGCGGCGTATCCGGAGAGCATCACGAACGCCGTTCCGGGTGCGCGGCGGCCGAGCTCCCTCACGAGCGCATGGCCGTTGGCTCCCGGCAACATGAAATCCGTGAGGACGAGGTCGAAGTGCGCCGAAGCGGCCGCCGAGAGCGCCGCTTCCGCCGTGCTGGCGGTCGTCACAACGTATCCGAGAATGCCCAGCATCTCGGCGAGCGTTTCTCTCGGTCCCTCCTCGTCCTCGACCAAGAGGACTCGCTCACCTTGGCCGCGCCGCAGCTGATCCTCGGATCGAACCGCCGCATACGCGGCGGTGGCGGGCTGCGGGTGCGCGGGGATGTGCACTCGCAGCGCGGCCCCGACGGAAACGTCGCTGGAAACCTCGATCGTTCCCCGATGCGCTCTGACGATGCCGTGGACGACGGCAAGACCGAGGCCGGCGCCGCCACGGTCGCCTTTCGTCGTAAAGAAAGGCTCGAAGATCCGCTCACGGATCTCCGGCGCGATGCCCGGCCCGGTATCGCGAACCTCGATCATCGCGATGCCGTCCTGTTCCTGCGCGGTCAGAGAGATCAGGCCGCCTTCCGGCATCGCGTCGGCGGCGTTCACCACCAAGTTGACGATCACCTGCTCGAGCTGTCCCCGATCCCCTTCGATCCACGTCTCGACGCCAGCATCGACGTCGAACGCGACGTTGGCGCGTAGAATCGGACGCAGGAAGCGCGACGAGGAGCGGACGAGTTCGTCGAGACGGAATACCTCGTGCCTCGGAACCTCGCGCCGCCCGAATACGAGCAGCTGGCGTACGATCGAGGCTCCGTGCCGAATCCGAGTCTCGAGCATCGGCAGCAACGAGGCGCAAGTCGCGGGTGAGGGTTCGCACTGAAGCACCTGTATCGCGCCGATGAGTGTCTGCAGGAGGTTGTTGAACTCGTGCGCCACGCCTCCCGCGAGTTCACCGATCGCCTCCATCTTCTGCGCGTGCTGCAGGGCGCGTTCCGTTTCCTTCGCCGAGCTGACGTCTTCATAGACGATTGCCAGCTCGTGCGACGCGAGCTCCCAAATCGCGTATTCGCGCCAGCCCGGTCGGCGAGCCGACTCGAAGAAGCGCGGCGAGAGCATCAGCGGTCCCCCCGCAGCGCAAGCTCGCTGGACCGCCTCGACGAGCGGCGGTTGCGCGAACTCTGGTAGCGCCTCGACGAGTGAGAGCCCGACGAATTCTCCCGGATCCACGCCTTCGATCCGCCCCGCGGCGCGATTCGCCTCGCGAACGAGCCATCGCTCGGAGGTGGAGTCGAGCGCGCAGATGAGCAAGCCGCTCCCGAGGTTGAGAAAGAGCTCCCGGAAGCGGCGTTCGCTTCGCTCCAGCGCCGTCGCCGTCCGGTGGTTCTCGGTGATGTCACGGAGCATCGCGACGACGGCGGGTTGGCCTTCCCATGTCGCGGGGATCGTTCGCAACTCGGCCACGCGTGGCTCGCCGTTGCTTCCCACGATGTCGATGACGCATTTATCGCCGGCGACGAGCGGCAGCCCGACTGCCTCACCACTTCGGGCGAGCGCTCCGTCGCCGAGCATCCTCTGCGCGGAAGGATTCGCCAGCAGAACTCGACCCGTCAGACCGAAGACCAGCACTCCGTCGGGGAGAGCGTCGAAGAGCCGCCGGTGGACCGAGTCTGGATCCGCGTGGACAAAATCCAACTCGACTGGCGCCGTCGCCGTGTCGGCGTCGCTCGAAACCACACGTGCTGGAGAAGCCGATTCGAGTGTTGCCAACCCCGCGCCCACGCGTCCGGCCACCCCCGCATCGGCCGGTTTCCGCGAATCTAGTCCCGGCGGCGAAATCGTCCAGTCGTGACCCCGCTCACCGCGGTCGACGCGGCGCTAGGCCGGGTTGCCGATCTCGAGATAGCGCGTTTCCAACCCGAGAACCTTGCCGATGTAATCGCCGAGCGCCTGAACGCCGAAGCGCTCAGTGGCGTGATGACCAGCCGCCACGAAGTGGATTCCCTCCTCGCGTGCCAGGTGCACGACGTGCTCGGTCGACTCGCCGGTCAGGAAGAGATCCAGCCCGAGGCGAATCGCCTCGTCGAGAAAGCGCGGCGCACCCCCGGTCACGATGCCGATCCGCTGGATCTCGGCGGGGCCACCCGCGACGACGAGCGGATCCCGTTCGACGGCCTGGGCGATGCGCATCGCCAGCGCTCCCAAGGCCACCGGCTCAGGCAGGTGCGCGATGACGCCGACGGGAAGCCCGTCGAGCGGGAACGCCGGGTGGATCTCCAAGGCGCCCAATCTGCGGGCGAGCACGGCGTTGTTGCCGACCTCGAGGTGGCGGTCGAGGGGAAGGTGGTAGGCGAGGAGGCTCATCTGAGCCCGCACGAGCAGCGAGACCCGCCTTCCCAGCGCGCGGACCAGGCGTACCTCGCGGGGTTCCTGCCAGAAGAGGCCGTGGTGGACCACCGCGGCGTCCGCTTCCCACTCCGCGGCGCGTTCCAGGAAGGCCGCACTGGCCGAGACGCCCAGGGCTATGCGTTGCACCTCCGCCCGGCCCTCCACCTGGAGCCCGTTGGGGCAGTAGTCCCGGCCATGGTCCGCCTCGAGATAGGTGTCCAGCGCCGCCACGAATTCGGCGAGTTTCACGGAGTCCCTCCTGATCCGTGCCCATGATGCCACGCGACGATAGGTGTCCGGCAGGACAGCGATCGCCGGACGATCGGTCTCCGAAACCCCCATTGGGCGGCGACTCGTTCGGTACTTCAGCGGGGATGCCGAACGGATCTCGGTGGCGTACACTTCCTCCGCGCCGTCCCTGCGCACGGAGAACACCATGACCGCCACGAACCTCGACGCCAAGGGTCTCATCGAACTCGAAGAACGCTACGGTGCCCACAACTACCACCCCCTCGACGTCGTGCTCACGCGCGGCCAAGGCGTATGGGTTTGGGATGTCGACGGCAAGCGCTACCTCGATTGCTTGGCTGCCTACAGCGCAGTCAACCAGGGGCACAACCATCCGCGCATCGTCGAAGCGCTCATCACGCAGGTTCGCCGGCTCGCGTTGACGTCGCGCGCGTTCCGCAACGATCAGCTGGGCGCGTTCTGCAAAGAGATCTGCGAACTCACGGGCTTCGACCGAGTGCTTCCGATGAACACAGGCGCCGAGGCCGTGGAGACCGCCATCAAAGCGGCCCGCAAATGGGGATACACGGTCAAGGGGGTTGCACCCGACAAGGCCGAGATCATCACATTCGATAACAACTTCCACGGCCGTACGGTCACGATCGTCTCGTTCTCGACCGAGCCCGACTACCAGGCGGGATTCGGTCCGATGACTCCCGGCTTCAAAGTGGTTCCCTATGGCGATGCCGAAGCGGTCGCGCGCGCGATCACGCCGAACACCGTCGCCGTGCTCATGGAACCCGTGCAGGGCGAAGGCGGCATCATCATTCCGCCGTCGGGAACGCTGCGTCGCATTCGCGAGATCTGCGACGAGAACCGCGTCCTGCTCATCCTGGACGAGATCCAGTCCGGTCTCGGCCGGACGGGCCGCATGTTCGCGTTCGAGCATGAAGGCATTCGTCCGGACGGCATGACGCTCGGCAAGGCACTCTCGGGAGGCCTCTATCCGGTGTCCGCCTTCCTCGCGAAGGAAGAAGTCATGAGCGTCTTCCATCCGGGCCAGCACGGATCCACCTACGGCGGCAATCCTCTCGCCGCCGCAATCGCCCGAGAAGCCATGAAGGTGCTCGTCGAGGAGAACCTTGTCGAGAATTCCCGCGTCCTGGGCGATCGCCTGGGCGCCGGGATTCGCGCGATCCACTCGAAGTCGATCAAGGAAGTGCGGCAGATCGGGCTCTGGATCGGGCTCGAGTTGCACAAAGAAGCGGGCGGAGCGCGGCGTTACTGCGAAGCCCTGCAGCACGAGGGGATTCTCTGCAAGGAAACCCACGTGAGCACGATCCGCATCGCGCCGCCGCTCGTCATCACGGCCGAGGAAATCGACTGGGCCATCGAGCGCGTTGCGGCGGTTTTCGATCGCCTGGGTTGATGCCGGCGCCGCGAGTTCCGTTCCTCGGCAACGGACTCGCGCCCTCGTCTCGAGTCAGGGGCGCCGCGATCTCGCAGCGCCCAAGCTCTTGGGGCCCGCTGGCCAAATGCATGCGATCGCCGTCGCGAGCATCGCCATCGCGAGACGCGGCTTTCCGATCTTGATCGTCTCGCGCTCGCTCTCTCCGCGTTCGGCGCGCTCCAGCCGGTCGAGCGTTGCCAATCCGATCGCGGCCGGCAGCGTGGTCGCGAAACGCAGCGCGAACCCGCGCGGCGGCAGCGACGCCGCGTAGTCGAGCCCCGCGAGCAAGCCCCGCCGCGACTCCGCGAGCAGCTCCAGCACGAGCGGTGTCGCCAGCGCGCGCGTGCTCGGCTCGCCGAGCCGAGAGGGATCGACTCCCGCGAGCGCCAGCGCGTCCTGGGGGAGGAACACCCGTCCGCGCTGGAGATCGCGGGGCACGTCGCGCAGGACGTTCACGAGTTGTAACCCGCGCCCGTAGTGGCGGCCGCGGCGCTCGGCGTCGGCGCGCCGGTCGCCAAAGGCGCCCTCGACGTGGCGCGCGACGAGCCGCGTCCAGAAGGCACCGACACACCCCGCGATGCCCTCGGTGTAGCGGAGCAGCGCGGCGCGATCCGGGAGGCAAC
>CAZPJJ010000314.1:0-5277 GCA_964586535.1 uncultured Acidobacteriota bacterium
AGAGGGACAGGCGACTTAGAGGGACAGGCGACTTAGGGTGCCTGTCCCCCTAAGTTGACTGTCCCCTGATCTCGAGTGTCCCCACGATGGCGAGGGGCGCGGGACTCAGGCGTAGGCGGCGAGGAAGCGCTCGACTTCGCGCAGGAAGAACCCCGGCGCGTTCCACGACGCGGGCGGCACCTCGCCCGGAAGGATCGCGACCTGCGCCGGGAATTCGCGCGCGAGACGGTAGACGCGCGCAGCCTCGGTCGAGTCCGAGCTGCCGCAGAACGTGATCAGCACCGGGCACTGCATCGTGCCGCGCAGCCGCTGGTAGGGATCCTCACCGGCGAGCCGCTCCGCGAAGGTCTGCCAAGCGGCGACCAGGTTTGGACGCTTCGGTTCGCCGCGCTTGTCGGCGAGCGTGAAAGGCTCGACGGCGCCGCCGGGCATCAGCCCCGGGGGCGAGTCGGCGATCGCGCAGTTGAAGCGACGCGGCAGCATCGCGGCGAGGCGCAGCGCCACCAGTCCGCCGAAGCCGACGCCGATCACCGCTCCGGTCTGCCCACCGTGGACGGCGTCCAGCACCTCGACGGCGTCGACGGCGCAGCGCTCGACGAAGTCCGGCGGCAACCCGCCCGGCACCGCATCCGAGAGCCCGTGCCCGGGCAGGTCGAAGGCCACCACCCGGCAGCCTCGCGCCGCGATCGCCTCGGCGAGCGCCCCGCGCTCGGGGTCGAAGTAGGCCGCCGTCGAGCCGAGCGCCTCGTGAATGAGGAGCACGGGCACGTCGGTGCCCACCTCGCGCACATGGAGCGAGTAATCCGCGAGCCGCACGCTGCGCCCTGGGACGAGATCGGTACTCACGCCGACCTTTTCGGCCCACTTGAGGCAGACTGTAGCGGTTCGCCCCCACCCCGCCCCGGCCCCCGGCCCGCGCCCGCTCGTGCGCGCGGTCCGCAGCGATCCAGGAGACCGGCCCCCATGACCGTCGCGAAAGCCATCGCCGAGAAGCTCCAGCGCGCCTCGTTCATTCGCAAGATGTTCGAGGAGGGCGCTCGACTGCGCGCGGAGCGCGGCGCCGATCGCGTCTTCGATTTCTCGATCGGCAACCCCGAGATCGAGCCGCCCGAGGCGCTGCTCGAACTCGTGCGCCGGCTCGCCGCCGAGCGCGTGCCGCATCGCCACGCCTACATGCCCAACGCGGGCTTCCCGGAGGTGCGCGCGAAGCTAGCCGCGCGCCTCGCCGCTGAGACCGGCCTCCCCTACACCGAGAATCACGTGCTGATGACGGTCGGCGCCGGCGGCGCGCTCAACACTCTCTTCAAAGCGATTCTCGATCCGGGCGACGAGGTGATCACGCTCGCGCCTTATTTCGTCGAATACGGTTTCTATGTCACGAATCACGGCGGCAAGCTGGTCGTCGTGGAAACCGACGAGCATTTCCAGCCGGATCCCGTGGCGATCGCGCGCGCGATCACGCCGCGCACCAAGGCGCTGCTCATCAACTCGCCCAACAATCCGACGGGCGTGCTCTACCGCGACCGCGTCTACGAGGCGATCGACGCCACGCTGCGCGCGACGGGCCAGGAGATCCTCGTCGTCAGCGACGAACCGTACAAGTCGCTCGTCTTCGACGGCGTCGTCGCGCCGGCCGTGCCCCGCCACGTGACGAACGCGGTGATTTGCACCTCGTGGTCGAAGGCCCTCGCGCTGCCCGGCGAGCGCATCGGCTACATCGCGATCTCGCCCAAGATCGCCGACGCGCGGCCACTCTTCGACGCATGCACGTTCACCAATCGCATCCTCGGATTCGTCAACGCGCCGGCGCTGTGGCAGCTCGTCGTCGGCGAGCTCGGCGACCTGACGATCGACATCGCGCCCTATCAGAAGAAGCGCGACGTGCTGTGGCAGGCGCTCACCGACATCGGCTACCGGTGCGTGAAACCCGAGGGTGCGTTCTACCTCTTCCCGAGCACGCCGATCGACGACGTGGAATTCTCCCGCGTCCTCGTCGAGCAGGGCATCCTCGCCGTCCCCGGCACGGGCTTCGGCCGCAAGAACCACATGCGCCTCTCGCTCACCGTCCCCCTCGACGTCGTGGAGCGCTCCATCCCCGGCTTCGAAGCCGCCTTCCGCCAAGTCTCCTGACCCCCTGGGGACAGTCGACTTAGAGGGACAGGCGACTTAGAGGGACAGGCGACTTAGAGGGACAGGCGACTTAGAGGGACAGGCGACTTAGGGTGCCTGTCCCCCTAAGTCGACTGTCCCCGTATCTCGACTGTCCCCATATCGTCGCCGAGTGGGGCGTTGTCGCGCGGCGAAGGGCTGTGTTAGTGTCCGCGCCGACATCACGCGTACGGGTGACGGGAAAGGGGTGCGAAGCCCCTGCCGCCCGGCGACTGTAAGCGGCGACGAAGTCCGCACGGCGCGATCGCGATGCGAAGCGCCCGCCACTGGATGCGAAGGCCCACGCGGCTGGATTCATCCGGGAAGGCGCGGATCCTTCGGATGACCCGCGAGCCAGGAGACCGACCCGAACGCGCGCGCGAACCGACCTGGGGCAGGTTCCGCCGCTACCCTGAGCGCGGTACGTGCGTCGGTATTCTCGCGGCGATCCTTCGCGGATCCGCCGTGCGAATCACGCCGCGCACGCTCCGTCGTTCGGCCCCGCTGGGCGTGCCCGCGAATCGTCGCGAGCGTCGTCCGCGGGGTCGTGTGCTTTTGGAGTGCGGCGAGCCCTCGCTCGCGTGCGCACTCCGGCGGCAGGGCTCGCTCCCTGGAGAGTGCGGCGACGAGCGACGGCTCGACCGCACGAGGGATGCATCGCCATGCGCCGCTCGCCGCTCGCCACCTCCACCGTCGCCGTCTCTGCCGCCGACGCGGTCTGCCGCATCGCGCTCGCCGCGGTCGTCGTCCTGTCCGCGCTCATCGCACTCATCCCGCCCGCGCTCGCGCGTACGGTCGAGCCCGCCGCGTCCGCGGGGCCGATCCGCGTTCTCGCCGCGGATCCGCTGCGCGACGGGACGACGATCCAAGACGGCGACCTCGCGGCGCGCCTCCTCTGGGACGACAGCGTCACGCCCGCGTTCCCGGGCGACGCCCCCGGCGCTCTCGTCGCGCGCTACCTCTCCACCGCCGACACCGCGCGCATCGGCTGGCCGCTCGCGTCTCCGCTCGATCACGACGACGCATTCACCGCGCTCGCGGTGATCGTGCTGCGCTCCCTTGGCTACGTCGCCGACCCGAACGGCTTCGCGCAGGTCTCGTGGGCACTCTGGAACTCGCGCACGACGGGCGTCGAGCGCGCGATCTACGGCCCCGACGCCGACTGCTTCGAACTGCTCGAGTTCGACTATTTCCCCAACGTCAGCCCCTTCTTCGGCGGCCCCTACCTCTCGCCGTCGCTCTTCGGCGCCGAGGATCGCGCGAATCCGTCCTTCCCCTTCGCCGGCGCCTACGCCAACGCGAACTTCGCGTTCGGCCCGCCCGTCGCGCTGCCACTCGACACGCCGCTGCTCACGACGCTCGAGCACCGGCCCGCGGACGGCGTCGCCGTGTTCTCCGCGTTCGTCTTCGGTCCGTCGGGCGCGCCGATCCCTGTGCCGGGAGCCGTCGGCGTCATCGCGCTCGACGCGCTCTCGCTGCGCGAGTACAGCTTCGATGTCATCGGTCTCACGCTCTATCGCGATCCCTTCTCGGGCCCGTCGCCGTCGATCGACATCACCGTCGAGCTGCACGCGATCGGCGCGCGCCTCGGCGAGATCGTACGACCCGCGTTCGTGGTCGGGCCCGCGCAGGCACCTGCGCCTGCACCCGCTCCTGCACCCGCACCCGCGTGGAGAGCGGTGCGTTGAAGCGCGCTTCCCAGTCGACTGCGCGCGCGCGCGCGCTCGCGATCGCAATCGCCGCTGCGCTCGCCGGCGCGCTCGCTTCGCCCGCCCCACTCGCCGCGGACGCCCGCTCGCTTCCCGTCGATTGCCTCGCCGACACTGTCGCCTCGTGGGATGTCGCCGATGCCGACCTGCGCTTCGGCGCCGCGAGCACGCCGGGGATCGTGCTCGGCCCGCCCGGCGACTCGCTGCCGACGCAGAACACGACGACCGTCGCCTCGCTCGGCGTCGGCGGCGCGATGACATGGGAATTCATTGATGTCGTGATCGAAGATCGTCCCGGCCCCGACTTCATCGTTTTCGAGAACGCGTTCTTTCAGGGCTTCGCACCCGCTTCTCCCGACGACGAATACCGCGTCTTCGCCGAGCCCGGCATCGTCGAGGTCTCCGAAGACGGCATCGAGTGGCGCCGCTTTCCCTACGACCCCGCCGCGCTCGCCGCGACGGCCGGCATGTTGACGATCTCGCGCGCCGAGCAAGCGGCGATGCGCGGACTCGCCGGCATCACGCCGACCTTCACCGGCAACTGGACGATCGCCGACGATCCCGACGTCTTCGACGCAGCAGGCCAGGGCGGCGTGTCGGGCGCGGGCGGCGACGCCTTCGATCTCGCCGCCGTCGGCCTCGCGCAAGCGCGCTTCGTGCGCGTGCTCGACGCGGGCGGCAACAACGGCTTCGCGGGCGCCGCGGAGGGCTTCGACGTCGACGCGCTCGTCGTCCTCCATGGCCGCCCCGCCGCGATCGCGGGCGCCATCGACGCCGACGGCGACCGTCTCGCCGACATCGAGGAATCGACGCATTGGGGCACGCTTCCAGGCACTCCCGACAGCGACGGCGACGGCACCGACGACGGCCGCGAGGTCGCCGGGTGCCGCGATCCGCTCTCGTCGTCGACCGCGCCCGCCCCCCCGCGCGAGCCGCGCATCTTCCTGCGCGATGCGGCCTGCACGAGCATCCGCTGGACCTGGACCGGCACCGGCGCGCTCTACGACGTCGTGCGCGGCTCGCTCGCCTTCGTCCGCGCCAGCGCCGGCGCGATCGACCTCGGCCCACTCACCTGCCTCGCCGACGACACGCCCGCCGTCCACCATTCCTGCGATGCCGAACTGCCCGCCCCCGGCGAGGCATTCTTCTATCTCACCCAACTCGCCGGCTCCGGCTCCTGGGGCCGCGCCTCCTCCCTCGCCCCCCGCTTCGCCCAAGGCGGCTGCTCATGACTCGCCCCGGGGACAGGCGACTTACGGGGACAGGCGACTTAGAGGGACAGGCGACTTACGGGGACAGGCGACTTAGAGGGACAGGCGACTTAGAGGGACAGGCGACTTACGGGGACAGTCACCCTAAGTCGACTGTCCCCCTAACTCGCCTGTCCCCCTTTCGTGGGGTCGTCGCGGGGATCGCGATC
>CAZPJJ010000315.1:0-5212 GCA_964586535.1 uncultured Acidobacteriota bacterium
GGGGGGGCCTAGGGAGGCCCCGCCGGGCTTCTTCGACAAGCACCGCGACTTCGGCGAGGAGCCCGAAGACGAGTAGCGATCTGGGCGGAATCCCGCGAAACCCGCGCTCCGCGCCGCTTCCGCGCGAGAACCGCGGCCTGCCGCGAGCGCAGGCGCGGGGCTCTGCGTGTGAGCCAGATCCGGTGGCGGAGTTTGATCGGACCGCCCGCGGAAGGGGAAATCCGAAGTAAAGCGAGGAATATGGTTGACGCGACTCCTCGGTGATTCATACGTTGCCTTCGCTCCCAGGAAGGGAAGGGTCTCCCCGGGCTGCCTCCTCCAGACGGCTGCCCGGAGCGAACGGAGACTCGAAGATGAAAAGGACTTCGGTTACGCGGATCGGTTTTCTGGCGCTCCTGCTGCTGCTCGCGGCGGCACCGGCCCTCGCCAACGAGTGGTACGTGCACGTCGAGGCGATCTCTCAGCAGCCGACCAACGCAGGACTGATCGGCGGCCTCCTCGAGGTCGCCGTCGACGACCAGGAGACGTACTCCAGCTTCGAGGCCGAGCCCGACTTCGAGTTCACGGGTCGTCTCGGACTCGGCGTGAAGCTCGGAAACGGCTTCCTCGGCGTCTCCTATTGGCAGTACTCGGGTGACGACACGCGCAGCGAGGATCTCTTCTACGACTACGAAGGCGAGATCTACCGCGAGGTGTCGATCGACGAGAGCATGTCGGGCAACATCAACTTCGGTCCTTTCGACGGACGGGCCACGGTCTTCGGCGAGATCGAGGCGAGCACCATCGAGATCAACTACACGATGATGCACGAGAGCGAGCGCGTGAACGCGCACTATGGTGTCGGCTTCGTGCTCGCCGACTACGAAGAGACGATCGTCCTCGACCTCTTCGACTTCGAAGATCCCGACGACAACGCCAGGGAGACCTACAGCCTCGAAACGGACGGTATGGGGCTCAGCGCGCGCGGCGGCGTCGAGATCCCGCTCGGCAAGAGCTTCGGGCTCTACGCACGCGTCGGCGCGACTTTCCTGATGACCGAAACGGACGAGCTGCTCACCGTCTTCTGGCCGGACGAGGAAGGCGAGACCATCGACGCCTACCGCGATGGTCGCGACACGTCGGGACTGATCTGGGATCTCGCGGCCGGAGTCACGGTCTTCCGGAACGACTTCGTCCGCGTCGGGCTCGAATATCAACTGAGCTCATGGGGCGGCATGGTGCAGCGCCAAGGCATCGGAGAAGACGATTTGGACCAGGTGCGCCAGATCGGCCGCGACAACGTTGCCTTCCACGGCGTCGCGGCGACGGCAACGTTCAGCTTCGGCGAGTGATCCTGCGAGGTGAGGGTGCGCGCCCGAGAGGGGCGCGTGCCCTCGCCGCCGCGGCGAGGCTCTCTCGCGCGGGCCGAGAGTGCAGCGAGGGCGGGGTGAGAGTGCGCCAAGCGTACGCTCAGCCGATCTTGCTCGCCGCCCAATCGGCGAAACGCCGCAGGTCTTCGAGATCATCGCGAATCGCGGCGTAGGTCACGCCATGATCGATGTCGAGATACTCGTGAACGAGGATATTTCGAAACCCTGCCCAGCCGCGCAGCCGTTCCGCCCTTTCGTGGTCCAGCTCCCCCGCGAGCTCGAGAACGGTGAATACGTCCTTGTTCGAGGTGGGAGGCGAGAGCCGGCGGTCCGCGATGTAGTGGTTGCCGAGATCGAGACAGGCCTCGACGGCGAGATGCGCGTAGCGCTCGGCAAGATCGTGCAGGGCGGCGGAACTCGTGAACTCGGAGAGGGGCACCTCACGGAATGTCGACAGCTTCTCCAAGTAACCGAGCAACGCGTCGAGCCTCCGCGAGAAGATCGCTGGATCGACCATCGTGAACTCCTTCGCGCAGGCTCCTGAGCCGCACGCGCACTTGCTCGCGGCTTCTGTGTTGACCATCGAAGTACTCGCGCCGCGAACCCGCCTCGAAGCGAACTCGGAGTCCCGGATCTCCTTCGACAAGGATCCAGCCGTCGCGGATGACCTCGTGGCGCAGGAGCGCGGGTGCGTCGTTGAGCAGCACGACGTCGATGCGTTCGCTCGGCACCACGCGGCCCAGCGCTCCGGCCAGCCGGAAGATCGCGTTCTTCTTCGAACGCGCATCCTCTACCTCGCGCTCCTCGACGAGGACGGCGACGTCGTAGTCACTCTCGGGTCGCGCCCTTTCCTTGGCTCGAGAGCCGAAGAGATACGCGAGGCGGACACCCCCCGCAGCGAGAAGGGCCTCCCGAAGTTGCGTCACGAGATCATGGTCGATCGGTACCATGGCGGAAGCAGGATACTCCATCCCGGCGGTCCATCCGACCCCGGTCACACGTCGCGAAGGGCCGCCGTGATCGGAATGCGCGAGGCGCGCCAGGCGGGGAGCAGCCCGCCGAAGACGCCCATCGAGACGGCGACGACGAGGCCGATGACGATGGAGCGCTGCGTGATGCGAAACGAGAATGCCAGTTCGCTGAACTGATTGCCGACGGCGGATTCCAGCCCGTCGAAGGGCAGCGCGAAGAGCACGCCGAGCACGCCGCCGGCGAGCGAGAGCATCGCGGCCTCGACCAGGAACGAGACGAGGATGCTCGTGCGCGGGAATCCGAGCGCGCGCAGCGTGCCGACCTCGCGGGTCCGCGTGGCGATGATGCCGTTCATCGTGTTCATCGCGCCGAAAGCGGCACCGACGCCCATGACGATCGACACGAACCCCGCGAGAAAGAGCAGCAGCGTCGCGAGCGGCCCGGCCTGATCCGCGTAGAACTGCCGCTCGTCTTTGACGGCGGCGCGCAGGTAGGGGCTCTTTTCGAGGTCGGCGTTCCAGGCGTCTATCGACCGCGGATCGGCGACACGCACCGTCAACGACTGAAAGCCCTGCGCGCGGTTGAAGGCTGGGCGCGTCACGTAGGCATCGCCCCAGATCTCGCTCTCGAAGCCCGAGCCCTCGGCCTCGAAGATGCCGACGACGCGCCACTGCCGCCTTTGCAATGAGACCACCGACCCCGGCTCGAGGCCCGCGATGCGCTCGCGGATCCGGCGGCCGACGACGATCTCGGTGCGACCGGGCTCGAACCACCGGCCCTCGACGAGCCGCACGCTGCGCCGCACCTCGAAAGCCATCGGCGTGACGCCGCGCACGAGCACGTTGGTGGGCTTGCCGTCGACGCGGCGCTCCATGTTGGCGACGACGACCATCTCGGGGGAGGCGAGGGGCCGGCCGTCGGGTGTGCGCGCGACGCGCGCGTCGACGCTGAGGTCCTCGATTTCTTCGATCGAGAGCCCCGAAGTGAGCTCGCCGTTGGAGCCGCGCTGCGTGAGGATCGCGTTGCCGGGCGTGCCCGTCGCGGCCAGCGTCTCGCGGAAGCCGGTCGACATGGCGACGAGCACGATGAGCACGGCAACGACGAGCGCGATGCCGCCGACGGCGAGCAGCGAGACGCGCCAGCGCACGATCACGTTGCGCGCGTTGTAGCCGATCGGCATCGCCATCAGATGTGCCTCAAGAGCTCGGCGGTGCGCTCGCGATAGGCGAGCAACGCGGGCACGAGCCCCGCCGAGAACGCGATCGCGACGGCCAGGCCGAAGGCGAGCGCGGCGATCACGGGATCGAGGCCGAAGTCGGGGAACGAGTTGAGGACGTCGCCGATCACGGGCACGCCGGGGAGGATCTCGATCATCAGCCGCCCGAAGACGAGTCCCGTGAGGCCGCCGATCGCGCCGAGCGTCAGCGACTCGGCGAGGATCAGCCCCATCACGAGCTCCGAGGGAAAGCCGAGCGTCTTGAGGACGGCGATCTCTTTGCGCCGCTCGCGGACGGCCATCGACATGGTGTTCGCCGTCACGATGAGGATCGTGAAGGTCACGGCGAGGCCGATCGCGTTGAGCAGGAACGCCAGCGGGCCGATCTGCGCGATGAAGCCCGCGCGGAACGCGGCTTCGGTCTCTGTCTTGGTCTGTGCGAGGCTGTTGGCGAAGAGCGCGTCGATGTCCCTGCCAACCGCGGCGGCGCGCGCGGGATCGTCGACGACCGTGATGAACGTTCCGGGGCTCGCGACGCGCCCCGAGGCCTCGTAGAGATAGTCCCAGTGGAAGAACATCAGTTGGAGGTTCGTGCCGGGGTAGCGGACGTCGTCGGAGTCGTAGATCGCACGGATCACGAAGGAGAGCGGACCCGATGCGCGGTAGGTCGGGATCGTGCTCTCCATCTGGATGACGTCGCCGACCTGCCAGCCGAAGCGCTCGGCGATCTCGCGCCCGGCCACCGCGCCGCGGCGGTCCCGCAGGAAGGCGCGGTACTCCTCGGGTTTCATCTGATACTCGGGATAGGCGGCGAAATAGCTCTCGGGCTCGACGGCGAAGTTGGGGAAGAAGTTCTTCGGATCCTTGTACACGCCGCCGAACCAGTTGGAGTGCGAGACGAGCTCGACGCCATCGACCGTGCGAATGCGCTCCTTGAACGAGAGCGGCAAGTTGAAAACGAGGCTCACGTAATGGCGCGTGATGAGCCGTTGGTCCGACGAGCTCTCGAGTCCCGCGTCGATGGCCGCGAGCAACGTGCGCAGCACGATGAAAAGGAAGATGCATACCGTCATCGCCGCGACGGTCGACCCCGTGCGCACCCAGTTGTGGCGCAGGTGCTTGAAGACGTACGGCAGATAGCGGATCACCGCGTCAGCACTCCCTTGTCGAGGTGGTACTGCAGCGTGGCGCGCTCGGCGGCGCGCGGATCGTGGGTGACCATGACGATCGTCTTGCCCAGCTCGCTGTTGAGCGTTCCCATCAGGTCGAGCACGTCGTGCGCCGAGCGCGCGTCGAGATCGCCCGTGGGCTCGTCGGCGACGAGCACCGTCGGGTCGGTGACGATCGCGCGCGCGATGGCGACGCGCTGCTCCTGTCCGCCCGAGAGCTGGCGCGGGTAATGCAACTGGCGATCGGCGAGCCCCACGGCTTCGAGCGCGACGCGCGCCCGCTCGCGACGCTCGCGGCGCGGCAAGTCCGAGAGCAGGAGTGGAAGCTCGACGTTCTCGAGGGCGGTGAGCACGGGAATCAAGTTGTAGAACTGAAAAATGAACCCGACGTGCCGGCTTCTCCAGCGGGCGAGTCCGCTTTCACTGAGCTGCGTGAGATCGGTGTCGCCGACGACGATGCGTCCCGAAGTCGGCGTGTCGATGCCGGCGATCAGATTCAAGAGCGT
>CAZPJJ010000316.1:0-5207 GCA_964586535.1 uncultured Acidobacteriota bacterium
GCCGCTCGTGCGCCTCGGCGCGGCGACCCTGCTCGGCCTCGTGGCCGTGACGGTGTCGCTCTGGGGCATGCTCGTCGCGCGCGAATCTCGGCGTGCCTTCGCCGCGCCCGCGATCCTCGCGCTCGGCGCGGGACTCCTGGCCTGGCCCGTCTTCACGCCCGCGCTCAATCAGGCGCAACGAGCGCGCGCCTTCGCCGAGGACGTACGACACGTGCTCCCCGCCGACGCCGTCGTGGGCTACTCGCGGACCAAGTGGGAACTCATGGCCTGGTACCTCGACATCCCCGGCGTCCGCCTCGACACGCCTACAGACGTCGCGCGCCATCTCGCGGGCGAGGGCACGCGGGTCGTCGTCGGCCACGCCGAGCGCATCGGCGGTCCCGAAGTGTGGCCGGAGGGCTCACACGTCCGCCTGACGACGCGCCTCGGACGCAGCCAGATCGCCGTCGTGGTGCGCGACGCACGCGAGCGGGACGGCGCTCGACTATCCTCGTCACCGTGAGACGAAGCCGCCGCAGCACGGACGACGCCTCGACGGGCCGCGATCCCCTGCAGGTCAACCTGCGCCGTCTCGTGTGGCTGATCCTGCTCATCGTGATCCTGCCGACGGCGCTGCTGACCGGCATCGGCGGCACGCTGCTCATTCTCCAGCGCGGATCGCTGGACGTGCTCCTGGGAATCCTCTCCGTCTCCTTCGCCGTGTCCGTGCTCGCCGGGGCGACGCTCTTGATGATTCTCGCGGGGCGCGGTGCCCGCATCGCGCGTGTCCAGTCGACCTTTCTCTCGCGCATGGGGCACGAGCTGCGCACGCCCCTCGCCGGGATTCGCCTCCACGCGCAATTGCTTGCCTCGTTGGAGCTTCCTCCCGACGCGCGCGCGTCGGTCGACGCCGTCTCCCGCGAAACGGATCGCCTGACCGAACTCGTCGAACGCATTCTGCGCTGGCGCGAGATCCGGTCGCGGACGCACCTCTTCAAGAAAAAGCGCACGACGCCCCGCGCCATCATCGAAGCCGTGATCTCGGGCCTTCCCGACCCTTCCTGCGCGAGCGTGCGCTGGCACGAACCGCTCCCCGAACTCCGCGGCGACCCTGAGGCGCTCGCCGAAGCCATCCGCAACCTCGTCTCGAACGCGGTCAAGTACGCTCCGGACTCGGGCCCGGCCGAGATCGACGTGCGGCGCTTCGGACGACGGCTCGTCTTCGCCGTCAGCGATCGGGGGCCCGGCCTGCCAGACGGGCCACCGGAACAGATCTTCGAGGCGTTCTATCGCGCCCCCGATCCGGGCAAGCCGGATCCTGGCGGCTCGGGGCTCGGGCTCGCCATCGCGCGCCAGATCGTGCAGGCTCATGGCGGGCGCATCGGGGTGGCGAGCCGCGCCGGTGGCGGCTGTCGCTTCCTCGTCTCGCTCCCCTACCGCGGAGAGCCGTCATGAGCGCGGGCGCGAGCATCCTCGTCGTCGAGGACGACCAGTCGCTGCGAGCCGGTCTCGCCCAAGCGTTGACGCGCGCGGGCTACGTGGTGGCGACGGCCGTCCGCGGGCTCGACGCACTCAAGGTGATCCGCGAGCAGAGTCCGGATCTCATCGTGCTCGACCTCATGCTGCCCGGCATCGACGGCTCCTACGTGCTCGAGCAGAGCCGGCGCGAGGGCTACACGGGCGCGGTCATCGTGCTCTCGGCGCGGGTCGCGCTCGAGGACAAAGTGCGCACGCTCGGCCTCGGCGCCGACGATTACGTGACGAAGCCCTTCGATCTCGAAGAACTGCTCGCTCGCATCGCCGTGCGGCTGCGCCGCGGCTACGAGCCTACCGAGCACCGCTTCGGGCGGATCGTCGTCGATGTCGCCGCACGACGCGTGACGCGTGAAGGTGTGGAGGTCCACCTCACGCCCAAGGAATTCGACCTGCTGGCTTTCTTTCTGGGGCAGCCCGACGTCGCGCTCGCCCGCGCGCGCATCCTCGAAGAAGTCTGGGGCAGCGACTATCGCGGCACGCGCCGCACGGTGGACAATTTCGTGCGCGCGCTGCGCTCGAAACTCGAGGACGACGCCAATGCACCGTGCTTTTTTCGCACGGTGTGGGCGCGCGGTTACGCGTTTCGCCCGAGTGGCCGCCGTTCCGAAGGCGACTCCTGAAACGAGCGCGAATCAGGGCTCGAGCCGCCCGCCCTTTACGTCGAGGAAGCGCGTCTGCCCCTCCTTTTCGTGCGAGATCACGAGGGCGCCGGCGGCCTCGATACGCGGCGTCGAGCGCCACGAGATGTCGCCGTTGACGCCGTTGTCGACGAAGGACGTTTTCAGCTCCCATGCCGAGCCGTTCCAGGCGTAGGCGCGCAATTCGACGACGCCCGGCGCGAGCGTTCGCGCTTCGCAACGAATGCGCCACGGCTCAGCTCCGAGACTCCCCGACCACGCCGCCTCGTTCTTGCCCTTCACGCCGTCGTAGTACTTGTTGAACTTGATCGTGTCGTTGGCTGTGAGCCGTTCGACCTTGCACCGGTACGAGCGCTGCGTGACGCCGCTTCCGGAAGCGCGGAGACCGAGCGAAAAATCGTAGCTCGCGTTGAACCCGTTGGGGTCGAGCGTGGCGACGATGAAAGAGTCGGCCTGGGAAATCCCCGGGCCAGTCCGCGCCTGCGCGAACGAGCCCACGGCAGGATGCTGGACCCCTTCGTCGACGAGCGTGAGGTAGCGCCCCGTCTGCGTCGTCGGTTGCGCGAGCGCCGGATCCCAGAGCAGATGCCCGAGATCGAGATTGTCGGGCCGCAGCGGATCGGTGCGATCGGGGCCTGCGAAGGGATCGACGATCTCGGTCACGCCGGCACTGGCCCCCAGGGCACCATCGTCCGCGGGAAGCGCCACCGCCGCGTACGAGAAGCTCTCGGACTCGGGCCGCCAACCCGACTCGTCGCGATACGAGACGCGAGCGTAGAGCGTGCCCGTCTCCACCGCCGAGCCAAAGAGGGCGCGGGCCTGGGAAAGCAAGCCGGTCTCCACATCGACGGACCAGATCACGCCGCTGTCGAACGCCGCGCCATCCGCGGTGCTGATGCGGTAGCGCGCGGCCTCGGGCGTGCCCGCACCCTCGTAAGGCGACGCGACGAGCCAAGCACCCCACGCATGGACCGCTTTGACGATCGCGAGGCGCTCCACGCCGTCGTTCTCACAAGCATCGCCGGTACCGTCGGAGTCGGTATCCGTCTGGTCCGGATTGAAGAAACCGAGACAGTTGTCGCCGACGTCGTCGACGCCGTCGCCATCGTCGTCGGCGTCGCAAGGATCGCCGCGGCCGTCGGCGTCGTAGTCGTCCTGATCCGCGTTGGGAATCAGCGGGCAGTTGTCGCGCTCGTTGGGAACGCCGTCGCCGTCCTCGTCGGGATCGCAGACGTCGCCGGTGCCGTCGGAGTCGGTGTCTTCCTGGCCGGGGTTGAAGTCGAAGGGGCAGTTGTCGGCAAGGTTCGGCGCACCGTCCTCATCGATGTCGCCCTCGCAGGCGTCGCCCGTGCCGTCCGAGTCCGCATCCTCCTGTCCTGGATTCGGCGTGCGCGGACAGTTGTCGACTTCATCGGGAACACCGTCACCATCCCGGTCGTCCGCCACTTCGCAGGCGTCGCCCGTGCCGTCCTGGTCGGCATCGCTCTGATCCGCGTTCGCGACCGCCGGGCAGTTGTCGACATCGCCGCAGACGCCGTCGGCATCGGCGTCGTTCGCCGCGTCCAGCGGACAAGCATCGCAAGCGTCGCCCAAGGCATCGCCGTCGGAGTTGGCCTGGTCGGCGTTCGGAACGGCGGGGCAGTTGTCGACGTCGCCACAGGCGCCATCGGCATCGGCGTCGTCGTCGTAGTCCTGCGGGCAAACGTCGCACGGATCGCCCGCGCCATCGCGGTCGCCGTCGGCTTGCGACGCGTTGGCCGCCGCCGGGCAGTTGTCGATGGCGTCAGCGATGCCGTCGGCGTCGGTATCGACGCAGGGAAGCGCATCGGCGCGCTTCTGATCGCCGCTCGTCCTGCCCAGCGAGCCTTCGCCGAAGCAGTTCTCGGAGGAGACGAGGTAGTAGAAGGCGGCTCCACGTGCCGGGAAGGTCGCGTCCGAGGCGTTTGGATCCGCGACGCCGCGCTCGTAGCAGGTGTGTCCATAATCGAAGGTCGAACCCGCGTCGATCACGCCCTTGTAGACGTTGTAGACCTGAGCTTCGACGTGAACGGGCCAACGGATCGTCTCGCGATCGACTTCGATCATGACGGTACCGGGCAGCGAGGAAGGCTTCCTGAAGACGCCCCCATCGTCGGCGGCGCAGTCGCAGGCGTCGCCGACGCCATCCGAGTCACCATCAGCCTGCGAGGGGTTCGCGAGGGCGGCGCAGTTGTCGACGTCCTCGCACGCGCCGTCGCCATCGGCGTCGTTCGTGGCGTCGTTCGGGCAGATGTCACAGACGTCGCCAAGCCCGTCCTGATCGCCATCGCTCTGATCCGCGTTGGTCGCCTGAGGACAGTTGTCATCGCCCGCGCAGAGGCCGTCGAGATCCGCGTCGTTCCCGGCGTCGTTCGGACAGACGTCACAGAGATCACCGATGCCGTCGATGTCCGCATCGACTTGGTCGCCGTTCGCGGTGCGGGGGCAATTGTCGATCGTGTCCTGGATCTGGTCGCCGTCAGCGTCCGGATCGCACGCATCGCCCGTGCCGTCGAGATCGAGGTCGGCTTGGTCCGCATTGCTGACGGTGGGGCAGTTGTCGACATCACCGCAGATGGTGTCGGCGTCGGCGTCGTTCACCGCGTCGAGCGGGCAGACATCGCAGATCGTGCCCGCCCCGTCGAAGTCGGGATCGTCCTGCGCGGCGTTGGCGTCGCCGGGGCAGTTGTCGACCGCATCGCGGACGCCGTCGCCATCGATGTCGGCGCAGGCGTCGGGTGCGGGCCTCGGCGTTCCGTCCGACGCCGAACCCGTGCCGCTCTCGCCGAAGCAGTTCTCGGAAGCAACGAGGTAGTAGAACGCGGCACCGCTCGCCGGATGCGCGTCGTCGATGGCTTCGGGTTGCGCGAGATCCAGCGCGTGGCAGGTGTGGCCGTACGCGAACGTCGTGCCGGCAGGAATGAGGCCCTTGTAGACGTTGTAGAGCTGCGCTTCGACCTCGGCGGGCCAGCGCATCGTCCGCTCGTCGGCGTCGAAGGTCAGCGGACCCGCGGGTGCCGGCGGTGCGCGGAAGAT
>CAZPJJ010000317.1:0-5198 GCA_964586535.1 uncultured Acidobacteriota bacterium
CCCGTGCTTCATCTCACCGGCGGGGTAGCCCTCGGCGTGGATGTAGGAGATCTCCTTGAGCTTCAGCGCGCCCTCGAGTGCGATCGGGTAATTGATGCCGCGCCCGAGGTAGAGGAAATCCTTTGCGTCCTTGTACTCGCGGGCGAGATCGGCGACTTGCTCGTCGCACTCGAGGATGCGCTCGATGCGCGATGCGACCTGCGCGATGTTCGTCAGGTGCTCGCGCACTTCTTCGCCGTTCAGCACTCCGCGCGCCGCGCCGATGCGCAGCGCCATGAGATAGAGCGCCGCGAGCTGCGACGTGAACGCTTTCGTCGAAGCGACGCCGATCTCGGGACCGCAATGCGTAAGGATCGTCCCCTCGGCTTCGCGAGTCGCCGTCGATCCCATCACGTTGCAGATCGCCACGCTCCGCGCGCCGCGCCCTTTCGCTTCGCGCAGCGCCGCGAGCGTATCGGCGGTCTCGCCGGATTGCGTGACGATCGTCATCAGCGTTCGCGAAGTCACGAGCGGATCGCGGTAGCGGAACTCCGACGCGTAGTCGACTTCGACCGGCAGCCGCGCGAGATGTTCGATGAAGAACTTGCCGATCAGCGAGGCATGCCACGACGTCCCGCACGAGACGATGTACACGCGCTCGATCGAGCGCAAATCCTCGTCGCCGAGCGGGAACTCCGCCGGAGAGAAGAACACCTCGCCGCGATCGAGGGAGATGCGGCCCGCGAGCGTCTCCTGGACCGCGCGCGGTTGCTCGAAAATCTCCTTGAGCATGAAATGGCGGTAGCCGCCCTTCTCCGCGAGAATCGGATCCCAGGCGATCGCCTTGACGTTCGGCTCGCTCGGCGAACCATCGACGCCGTAGAAGACCGCACTCGTCTCGGTGATGACGGCGGTTTCACGGTCCTCGAGGAATACCACGCGCCGGGTGTGCGAGAGCACGGCCATCAAGTCCGAGGCGAGGAAGTTCTCGCGTTCGCCGAGACCGACGATGAGCGGCGCGCCGAATCGCGTACCGACGATCTTGCCGGGCTCGCGCACGTCCATCGCGCAGATGGCGTAGTTGCCGAGCAAGAGCGCCGTCGTGCGCATCACCGCTTCCTCGAGCGATGCTGCGCGGCGGCGTTCGCGGGCGATCAGGTGCGCGATGACTTCGCTGTCCGTTTCGGACGCGAAGGAGTTGCCCTCGTCGAGCAATCCGCGCTTCAACTCGAGGTAGTTCTCGATGATGCCGTTGTGAACGACGACGATCTGCCCCTTGTCGTCGCGGTGCGGATGGGCGTTCTCTTCGGAAGGCCGCCCGTGGGTTGCCCAGCGGGTGTGCCCGATGCCCTGCCGCGATGCTCCGACCGGCGAAGCGACGAGGACGCGTTCGAGATCTCGAAGCTTGCCGGGAGCGCGCCGGAGCACGAACTGGTCCCCGTCCATGACGGCGATGCCCGCGGAGTCGTAGCCGCGGTACTCGAGGCGTTTGAGCCCGTCGACGAGGATCTCCGCTGCTGGCTCGTGACCGACGTAACCGACGATACCGCACATGGCAGACCTCGCTGTCCTGGTAGGGCCTTGACCTCGCGAGAACGATAGGTGCGCGGCGCCTTTCGTGCACGCGAAGGGCGGCGCGAAGGGCCCGCGGAGCCGGCCGGACGCCCGCCCCCGAGGCTACTTCGGCTTCGCGGCCTTCTGGCGTGCCTTCTTGCGAGCGACCCAGCCCTCGAGATTCTGCTGGGTCGCCCGGGTCAGGCCCAGTGCCCCCGGCGGGACGTCCTTGGTGATCGTGCTCCCTGCGCCGACGTAGGCCCCCTTGCCGACCGTGACGGGGGCGACGAACTGCGTGTCCGAACCGACGAAAACGCCGTCCTCGAGCTTGGTCACGTGCTTGTTCACGCCATCGTAATTGCAAGTGATCGTGCCCGCCCCGATGTTGACGTCCTTGCCGACGATTGCGTCGCCGACGTAGCTCAGGTGCGAGGCCTTGGAGCCGCGGCCGAACGTCGCCTTTTTCGTTTCGACGAAGTTGCCGATCTTGCAGCCGTGATCGAGGACGGTCCCCGGACGCAGGTGCGCCGAGGGGCCGACCGAACATTCGCGTCCGATCCGAGAATCCTCGGCGACCGTGTGGTCCTTGATGGTCGATCCCGCACCGACGGTGCAGGCGCTCAAGCGGGATCCTGACCGAATCACGCACTCCGCTCCGATGCGTGTCCCACGCTCGAGGGTGACACCCGGGTAGAGCGTGGAGTCTCGTCCTACGACGACGTCGGCATCGACCCACGTCGATCCGGGATCGACGACCGTCACGCCATCCGCCATCAGCGTTTCGAGAAGCCGCCGATTGATGATGCGCGTCACCTCGGCGAGTTGGATCCGGCTGTTGACGCCCAGGCACTCCTCGAAGCGCGGATGGACGAGCGCCTCGACGCGAAGTCCGCGTTCGAGCAGCAAGCGGACGGCGTCGGTCAGGTAGTACTCACCCTGAGCGTTGTCGGGACGGATGCGATCGATCGCGGCGGCGAGGTCTTTCCAGCGCGCGCAGTACGTGCCGGTGTTGATCTCGCAAACCCGCCGGACCTCGGGGCTCGCGTCCTTGTGTTCGACGATGGCCTCGACCTGCCCTTGGCTGGTGCGGACGATCCGCCCGTATCCCGTGGGATCGCCGACCTCGGCCGTGAGAATCGTGAGCGCGGCCTGGCTGCGACGGTGGTGGGAGACGAGCGCGCGGAGCGCTTCGTCGCCGAGCGCCGGAACGTCGCCGCAGAGAATGAGACAGTCGCCCGCGAAACCCTTCAGCGCGGTCCGCGCCCGGCCCACGGCGTCACCAGTGCCGAGCCGCTCGGTCTGCTCTGCGAAGAAGAGGGCTTGACCGGGCAGGACCCGTTGCAACTCGGCGGTCACGCTCTCGCTCTGCACGCCGACGACGGTGACGACGGGCGAGGCGCCCGCCGCGATGGCGGCCCGCGCGACGTGCTCGACGAGCGAGCGGCCACAGGCGCGATGAAGCACCTTCGCCGTTTTGGATTTCATGCGTTTGCCCTCGCCGGCGGCGAGGATCACGGCTGCCAGAGGCTCAGAAGCCTGGCCCTTCGTTCGTGTCGAGCGCGTCATCGTCGGACTCGGTCTCCTCGCGTTCGTCGCGAGCTTCCGGCGGATCGACCATGGCGGCGTAGCCCGCGGTTTCGCGAAGCCGCTCGAAGTCGGGATCACCCAGCGAGTAGGCGCGGTTGATCGGATCCGCGTCGATGGCCGCGCGCAGGCTCGTCAGGGCGTCCTCGAGACGCTCTCCGATGGCGAGTCCGGCGGCGCGCGCGTAGTGGACCCGCGCGGCCGGGGCACCAGCCCCGAGGGCGCGGTCGAAGGCAACGAGCGCGTCGTCGAGCCGCCCGGAGTTGGCGAGCCAGATGCCGCGCAGAAGCCAACCTTCGCCGTCTTGTGGGTCTTTCGGGGCGTCGGCGAGCCGAACTTGGCACGCCTCGAGGTGTAGCCGCGCGCGGTCGACGAACTCGCTCACGTCGAGGCGCGAGGCGAACTGTTCGATGAAGGCCTCGAAAGCGCGGGCGGCCTTGGCCCAGTCGCGCTTCCCGAGGTAGGTTTGCATCGCCTCGGCGTACGCTGCCTCGGCTTTGCGGTAGAAATCGAGGTTTTCCTCGCTCGTGACCTTGGCGCTGCCTTTACGAGCCGCCATCGAGAGACCTCCCGGCGAAGATACCGGCTGCGACCGGAAAAGGGAGTGAGGCGCCATGCTGATTCGCAGAGGGCGCGGCACGGCGGGCGAATCCTAGTGCCCGACCCTACCCCTGTCAAACCGCGGTCAGAGCGCGATTCGTGGGTCGTATTGGCGCTGGGCGCGAATGTCGGCGACCGGACCCGCCACCTGGCGACGGCGCGGGCCGAACTTCGCGCCGCCGGCCTCTCGCCGCTCGCAACCTCTTCGATCTTCGAGACCGAGCCCGTGGGGGGCCCGGCTGGACAGGAGCGCTACCTGAACCAAGTCGTCGCCTGCCTGCGTTCTCGCTGCCCCTTCGCCGCGGCCGCCCTTCTCGAGCTGTGCCTCGACATCGAGCGCAGGGCGGGGCGCGTGCGGGCGGAGCGGAACGCGCCGCGCACGCTGGACATCGACATTCTCCTCTTCGGCGAGGACCGCTTGGATGACGGAAACCTCATCGTCCCGCATCCGCGGATGTTGACGCGACGCTTCGTCCTGGAACCGCTCGCCGAGATCCTGCCCACCCTCCGCCATCCGCGGTCGGAGCGTTCGTTCGCAGAGCACCTTCTCGCGCTGCCGTCGGCATCGAGCTCTGAGCGCGCCGAGACCGGCGGGCCGCTTGGCGCCTCGCACGAGCAGGGACTTCGCCGAACTCCGTATTGAGTTCGGCGGCTCCCTGCTACACTGCGCCCCGAGAGATCGATGAGACCGAGACACATCGCCATCGAAGGCGCGATCGGCGTGGGAAAGACCGAACTCGCGAGGCGGCTCGCGCGGCGCTTCGACGCCCTGCTGGTCCTCGAACCCGACGACAATCCCTTCCTGCAGGCTTTCTACGCCGACCGCCGCGGGTCGGCCTTCGCCGCGCAGGTGTGGTTCTTGCTCGCGAGGCACCGCCAGCAACGCGAGCTGCGCCAGGGAACGCTCTTCCACCAGGGCATCGTCGCCGACTACATCTTCGACAAGGACCGCATCTTCGCTCATCTCAACTTGAACGACGTCGAACTCGACACCTACGAGCGGCTCTTCGGGCTCCTCGCGGCCGACGTCGCGCGTCCCGACCTCGTCGTCTACCTACAGGCGCGCGTGCCCACTCTTCTCGAGCGGATCACCTCGCGCGGGCGTTCCACCGAGAAGCGGATCTCAGAAACCTATCTCCAGGAGGTCGGACGGGCGTACGACCATTTCTTCTTCCGCTACGATCTCGCCCCTCTTCTGGTCGTGGATACCAACCGCTTCGACCCGATCCACGACGACGGCCATTTCGAGGATCTCGTCGCGCGGATCGAGGCCATGAAGCGCGGGGGCGTCGAGTACTACCAGCCCCGCAGCTGACCGCTGGCCCTCGGGCGGCGGGGTGGTATGCTGCCAATGGAATCGGGCCGACGAGCGGGGCGCCAGGATGCGGTGATGCCACCGTGGCCTCACGGACGCGCACCGGGACGTACCCACCAGCTCGCCACCCGTCAGGAGTGCTTCCTGCGAACCGTCCCGCGACCGG
>CAZPJJ010000318.1:0-5190 GCA_964586535.1 uncultured Acidobacteriota bacterium
CGCCTCGTTCGTGAACGTCGACGAAGGCGGGCTCGCCGGATTCCAGCGCGGCCGCGAGAGCCGGCAGCGTCTCCGGATCCACGCAAGAACCGCCGTTGGTCGATGCGACGGCGCGCCCGTCGCGGTCGACGACGAGGATCTCGTCGTAATCGTGCTCGGCGCCGATCGCTTCGATGAACGCACGCAGGCGTTTCGTGCCGTCTTCCGCGTCACCGCTTCGCAGCGCCTCGAGCGCTTCGTTCAAGAAGGGATTCGCGGCGATGAGCGCCGCGTCGTGCAGTTGATCCTCACGCCACGCGGCGATCTCCCCGGCGCGCAGCCGCGCGACCGTCACGAGTTCGTCGTGGAGGCGCCTTTCGGTGGAGCGCGATTGCAGGCGAGAAAACCACACCCCGCCCAAGACCGTGGCCACCAGCGCCAATGCCAGGATCGCGAACCCCCAACCGCGGGCCGCGCTGCTGCGGGCGTCCGAAGACGACGCCATCGCTGCCTCCGGGGCCTGTGATGCGCCCGCACTCAGGCGCAAGTGCCCGAGCAGTATGGCCCAGGTCGGGGCGTGCGCTCCAGTCCCGCGGGAAATTCTCCGTCAAGGCGCCTGATCCAAGGTCTCACGGACTTTGTTCGCAAGTTGGGCGATCGAGAACGGTTTCGGCAAGTAGCGGATTCCATCCTCGAGGACGCCACGGTGAGTGATGACGTTGGGCGTGTAACCCGACATGAAAAGGACCTTGATGCCCGGGCGCAGGACGGCGATGCGGGCCGCGAGGTCGCGGCCGTTGATCTCGGGCATGACCACGTCGGTCAAAAGCAGATCGATCGAGCCCATGTGAACGTGCGCGAGTTCGAGCGCTGCGCGTGGTCCTTCCGCGACGAGCACCTGATACCCGAGCGAGTTGAGCGCCCGCTCGGCGAAGCGCAGCACCGCGGATTCGTCCTCGACGACAAGAATCGTCTCACCGTGCCCTCGCGCCGCCGCAACCGCGGCGGTCGTGCGGACGGCCCCCGTCGCCTCCACGGCGCGTGCCAAGTAGATGCGGAACGTCGTGCCCTCGCCCGGCTCGCTGTAGACGTTGATGAAGCCGCCGTTCTGTTTGACGATGCCGTAGACAGTCGCCAGGCCGAGGCCCGTGCCGCGCTCGCGGTCCTTCGTCGTGAAGAAGGGTTCGAAGATCAGCGCGAGCGTTTCCTTTTCCATGCCGATGCCGTCGTCGCTGACGGCCATCATCACGAAGTCGCCCGGTGTGAACCCGGCGTGGTCGGCGCAGTAGGCGTCGTCGAAGGTGACGTTCGCGGTCTCGATCGTGACCTTGCCGTTGCCTTCGATCGCGTCGCGGGCATTGACGCAGAGATTCGCGAGGATCTGGTCGATCTGCGCAGGGTCCATCTTCACGGGCCAGAGATCGGAGGAAGGTTTCCAGAGCAGGTCGATGTCCTCGCCGATGAGGCGGCGCAGCATCTTGAGCGTGCCTTCGATCGTCGTATTGAGATCGAGCACCGCGGGCGCGATCGTTTGCTGGCGCGCGAAGGCCAGGAGCTGGCGCGTGATGCCCGCCGCGCGCGAGGCCGCCTCGAAGATCTCCTGCAGGTCGGAGCGCAGCGGGTTGTTGCGTTCGATGCTCGTCAACGCGAGCTCGGCATGGCCCATGATGACGCCGAGCATGTTGTTGAAGTCGTGGGCGATGCCGCCCGCGAGGCGCCCGACTGATTCCATCTTCTGCGCTTGCTGGTACTGCGCCTGGAGCTTCAGCTCCGCCGTGACGTCGCGTTGCACGGCGACGTAGACCGCCGGTTCGTCGGGGGACGAACGCACGGGGGCGATCGCCATTTCGGCGGTGTAGAGCTGGCCGTCTTTGCGGCGATTGATGATGCGGCCGCGCCAGACGTGCTCTGCGTGAAGAGTCTTCCAGAGGCGATCGTAAAACTCCCGACCTTGCGCGCCGCTTTGGAGGAGGCGCGGGTTCTTGCCGAGCGCTTCCGCTCGTGAGTATCCGGTGACCTCTTCGAAAGCGTCGTTGACGAAGACGATGCTGCCGTCTTGGTTCGTGATGAAGATCACCTCGGCGAGTTCTTCGAGGGCGACGAGGAGGCGGTCGCGTTCCGACTCGGCACGGCGATGTTCGGTGACGTCCTGGAAGTAGCCGTAGAGCTTCGTGACCTTTCCGGTGTCCGGATCTCGCTCGGCGAGACCGCGCGAAACCCCGAGGCGCATCTCGCCCGAGGCATGGCGATAACGCATCTCGACTTCGTAGGGCGTGCCGTCGCTGACCGCCTTGGTGGTCGCGTCCTGCAGCCGCGCCAGGTCTTCGGGAGGGAAGAACGGCGATTGGCGATCGAGGGGTGGCGCGGGGGTCTCCGGGGGGACGCCGAAGATGCAGTAAAGCTGGTGTGACCAGCGAACCTCGTTCGATGCGAGATCCCACTGCCACGAGCCCATGTTCGCCGCGGCTTCTGCCTGAGCCATGATGACGCGCTCGCGCTGGAGCGCTTCCTCCGCGGCGCGGCGCGCGCGGATGTCGCGCATGAAGACGAGTGCGCCGTTCTTGCCGGAATGGCGAAAAGGAACGGCCGAGACCTCGACAGGAATGACCTCGCCCGTGAGCGTGAGGACCTCTTCTTCCAGGACGCCGACGGCTTGACGAGCTTGGTTCAGGGCGTCGATGCGGGCCGTGATGCGTGCGTGGTAGTCGGGGTGGAAACGGCTGAGGATGGGCTGGCCGATGATCTCGCCGGGGCTCGAGGCGCCGAAGAGCCGGACGCAGGCTTCGTTGAGCGAGTCGAAGCGCCTCTCGAGTTGGATGAAGATGGCGTCGGGGGCTTTCTCGAAGAGCTCGCGGTAATGCAGCTTGCGCTGATACTGTCGGAAGAAGAGCCAGAGCGCGGCGAGCGTAGCGAGCGTGCCCACGAGGACCGAGATGTAAAACGCGCGCTGCGGTTGCCAGTCGCCGAGAAGAGCCTGCCCGAGAGCGTGATCGAAAGTGGTGGCCCGCTCGAAGGCGGAGGCGGTCGTGATGAGAATCGTCGGCCAGGTCCCCGCGAGGGGTGGCCAAGGCCGTGTCGCGCCGAACATGTTCACCCCCAATCGGCACTAGCTTGGGTGAAGTGGTGTCGGTCGGGCCCAGGAAGCCTAGCGCAAAGCAGGGTGCCCGTGGAGATCAGGGTTTGCGCGAATGATCGGGCGACCTGTCAACCTGGGAGTGCGGACGACCGTCGTGAGATGTAGTGGAGATGTCGCGCGGTGAATCAGGAGGGAGCGTGTCGCAGTCGTTCGCATTTGCAAGTGCGCTGATGCGGGGGCGAAGGGTGGTCGCATTCGCGCTCTTCGCAGGGGCGGCGGTCGGGATGCCCGCACCGGCGCTGGCCGCGCAGTCCGCGACGGTGCGGCTACCGTCGGGCGCGGCGGGGGGCGGCACGCTGGGGGTTTTCGTCGAGTGGCCGGATGCGCCTGAGCTGGATCGCTTTCTCGAGGGGCCGCCCGTGATGGTGCAGATGCACGGGGGCGGTGCACCCGGGAATCTTCGCTCGTGGGCGGGGTTGGTGGACGGGCAGGGTTTCGTGGTCGTCCAGTTCGTCTATCCCGGGGGCGAGGATCAAGGTATCGCGAGCGATGGTTACTACGACGCGCGCGGACCGCTTTGCACCGAGGCCGCGCGCGACGTGTGGCTCTTCGCGCTGGGCCTGAAGGCAGACGAGAGCGGCAGGACGATTCACGATGTCGTCGGGAGGCGCGTGCTCGTCGAGGCGATGGGCGTCTCGGGGACGTCGAACGGGACGATGATTTCGCCCATCGTGCTCGCCACCTATGCGGGCGAGCTGGCGGGGCGCGTGCGGTACCTCTCGCTCTGGGAAAACATCGGCAGCGACCAGATCCGCACGACCGAGATCGGCCGCTTGACGTTCGACTGCCAGCCCAACACGGATGCCGACGGCAACGGCCTGCCCAATGACGAGGGCAAGAATCCGCGCTATGTGCCCGCGCGCGACTACGCGTACGACGAGCTGGCGATCGACTACGCGGACATCGCCTGGGACGCGTCGGCGACGACGACGCTCAACGACCAGGCGGGGCGCTGCTCGAGCCAGACGTTCCCGGGCAAGCTCTTCTTCGACGGCAACGGCAACGGGAGTCTCGACAGCCTGCCGCTGCTGGCGGGGTGCACGGACGTCGATCGCGACGGGGTCATCGAGCTGACGGAAGATTGGCTGATCCAGAACCCGATCGAGCTCTTCGACGAGGCGTGCCAGGCGAAGGCGTATTTCTCGATCGCCGTGACGCGCCATCTCGAGGCGAATCCGCAGGTGTTTCCGGGCGGCGCGTGGCCGGGCTGGGTGGCGACGCTCGCCGAGGCCGAGGCCTTCCACCGGGCGCGGACCGCGCGGGACCACTACGACCTGCTCGCTCTGTACGCCGCCACGATGCGCACGATCAGCTCGTTCGACCGGGTGCCGCATTTCTACGTCACCGAGGACTTCGCCGAGGTGCGCATCGAGCAGCAGGGGCTGAAGGCCTCGGGGCTCTGGCGGCGCTTGAACCCCGATGCCGCGTACTTCGCGGATGTCGTCGGCGTGCCGCCGCCGGGCTATCCCGATGCCGACGCCAACGTGGATATCGACGCGATTCCATTTGGAGGGCTGGGCGCGTACGCGGCGCCCGACGAGACGCCCTCGAACGACCTGGTCTATCCCGCCGTCGCCGAGCTGGCGGATCGTACGTACTTCGGCGGGTGGGTGGCGCAGCTCGACGCCGTGCTCGAGGCGGCGGGTGAGCCGGAGCGAGTCGTGCGCGGGGTGCGCTTCGTGGGCGCCGGCGCCGACGTGATCGCGTGGGATGCCGCCGCGGGCAACCTGTTCTACGACGTGATTCGCGGGGACGTGGGTGCGCTGGGTGGCGAGGGCGTTGGCGAGGTCACCTGCGTCGAGGACGACTCGACCGATCGCGAGGCCGCGGCCGAGGGCGCGCCGGAGGCAGGGCGCGCGTGGTTCTACCTCGTGCGGCCCAACGCGCTCTTCGGCGGGTACGGCGCGTCGAGCGATGGAAGTGAGCGGGTCGTCGAGGGCGGTCAGAGCGGAGGCGACTGCCCTCGCTGACGCTGCGGCGGGACGCGCAGCAGGCGGTCTGCTCGGTACCAGCGCACGCGGCGCCCGCGCTTGCCCATCCCGAACGCCAGCCCGCGCGGCGCCGCCCCGCGAATG
>CAZPJJ010000319.1:0-5167 GCA_964586535.1 uncultured Acidobacteriota bacterium
CCCAGAGCCAGAAGTGCGAGGGCGACGGCGAAGCTTCGCGCCATGGTTCCTCCCGGCTTCTCTTTTACCGCGAGACGGGGGATCCCGCCCTCGCAACGCGAGGCCCCCCCGGGGGCTCAAGTCCTTCTGCCGCGGGCCGATGGAAGCGGCGAAGCTCTCGGGGGCCGACGGATCGTCGCCCCTCCGGGGCGGGGAGAGCGCATTGGACCGGAGCGAGCCACGAAGCGGAGCGACGGGTGTCCTGGACCCGCCCGATCTCGCGATGCCGGAGCCCTCTGCGGCGCCCATCGCGCCCGAGATCGTCGTCCCTGTTGCAGGGGAGATCCCGGGACCCGCGGACGTCGCGCCCGTCGTGGATGTCGATGCCGATCACTCCTTCAGGCTGCTCGCAGCGGCGGCGCTTTCGGTGGCGTTCCTAGTCCTCACGGCGATGAACATCACGACCACGGGCGTGTTCCGCGAGCGCAATGCCGCCGCCTGGCGCGTCGCGCCGCAGGAAACGCTCTTCGACGATCTCGTCTTCGCGATCCAGGAGATCCGCGCGTTCGAAGTTGAGAACGGTACCCTGCCCGAGACGCTGGCGCCTTTCGATTTCGCCGCCGAGCCAGGGTGGAGCTACGTCCGGCTGCCCGGTGAGGGTTTCCGGCTGGCGCGTCATCATTGGGGCTACGCGATCGTTTACGACTCGCAACGAGGATTGGAGGACGTCCGTGCGACGCGCCAGGAGTGACGGGCGCGACGGCGGGCGCGGCTTCTCCGTGCTCGAGGTCGTCGTGATGCTCGCGATCATGGGCATTCTGACGAACGTCGCCGTGCACGCGGCTCTGCAAGCGTCGCGGCGCGCGACGGCGGAGTCGATCGTCGAGCACTTCCTGCGGGTCAGGCACGCGGCTTGGGATCATGTGCGCACGACGGGACGCTATCCCCTGGAGTCTCCGCGCGGTGTCGTCCCCGATGAACTCCAGGATGTCCTGGGGCACATGCCCTGGAGTCGCCCCGAAGCCGACGTCGTGTACGACTGGGAGTCGTGGATCCAGCGCGATGGACGCGCGCGTCATCCAGAGACGGGCATCGCGTACGGATTCTCGATCGTCACGAACGACCATCGCTTGCTCGATGCGATCGACCGCGTCTACGAGGGTCCATTCAAGCGCTCGCGGAGCGATCGGGGGACCTTCGTGATCGAGTACCTCGACGGCACGCGCCCGGTCGCTGGTCTGGCCGCTTCCGACCGCTGATCGCCCGCCACGAGCGCCCTTCCAAGGTCACCGTCATAATCCTCCGGGTCGGAGGAGGCCGCCGTGACGTCCGTGAAAGCCATCGAAATTCGTGGTGTGACGAAGACCTACGGGGAGAAGGTCGCCGTCGATAATCTGGACCTGCTGGTGCCCGAAGGCGCGCTCTGGGGCTTCATCGGCCCCAACGGCGCGGGCAAGACGACCACGATCCGGATGATCATGTCGATCCTCTTCCAGGATCGGGGTGAGATCCGCGTCCTCGGCCACAAGTCTGCCCTCGAGGCCAAGGACAAGATCGGTTACTTGCCCGAGGAGCGCGGCGTCTACAAGAAGATGAAAGTCGGCGCGTTCCTGCGTTACATCGGGACGCTCAAGGGTATGCCCTCCGATGGGCTGGCCAAGAAGGTCACGGCCTGGCTCGAGCGCGTCGGATTGGCCGACGTCGAGAACAAGAAGTGCGAAGAGCTCTCGAAGGGCATGCAGCAGAAGGTGCAGTTCATCGCGGCCGTGCTCCACGAGCCGCGCCTGCTGATCCTCGACGAGCCCTTCAGCGGTCTCGATCCCGTGAACGCCAGGCTGCTGCGCGATCTCTTCATCGAGCAGAACAAGCGCGGGGCGACGATTCTCTTTTCGACGCACGTCATGTTCCAGGCCGAGCAGATCTGCGATCACATCGTGATGATCAATCGCGGTAAGAAGGTCTTGGACGCCTCCATTCCCGAGATTCGCGCGCGACACGATCCGCGCACGGTCGTCCTCGAGCCGCTCGACGCGAGCGCCGACGGGGCTGTCCTCGGCGGCATCGAGGGCGTACAGGGCGTCGCGCGCCGCAACGGAGTCTTGGAGCTCTCGCTGGGCGACGGTATCGACGCGGCGCGCGTGCTCCGGGACGCGGTCGCGCTCGTGACGCCCGCGCGCATCGAGGTCGGCCGACCCACCCTCGAAGACGTGTTCATCTCGCTCGTCGCCGCCGCCGAGACCGAAGAGAACGTCGCCAGACTGCGCGCCGAACTGCGGCAGCAGCCGCCGGCCACGGAGGAATGACGGCCATGATGCGACGCATCCTGCAGATCGCCCTGCGAGAGTTTCTCTCGACGGCCGCAACGAAGGCCTTCGTGCTCGGCGTGATGGTCTTTCCAGCGATCATCGGCCTGCTGATCATCGTCATGCCGATGGTGATCAACGCCAAGCCGCCCGCCATCGAAGGCGAGATCGCGGTCATCGATCGGACCGGCGTGGTCTTCGAGGGCGTCGCGGCGGGGCTGGCTCCCGAGGCCTTCGCCGCGCGGCGGGAGCGGATCCGCGAGAAGGTCGAGGAGGTCACGCCCGAAGCCGTCAAGCAACTGCAAGCGGGACAGGGCGGCGACATGGCCGAGCGCACCGCGGACATGGTGCTCGGCGACGTGCCGAAGCTGACGGTCACGCCCCTTTCCCTCGATGCCGACATCGAGGCGGAGAAGTCACAGCTCGTCGCCACGGAGGGTGAATCGGCCGGCCGGCTCGCTCTGCTCGTCATCGACGCGGACGCCGTCGCTCGCGGACCGGAAGGCTTCGGCGGCTTCGAGTTCTACAAGTCGAAGCTCGACGACCGGATCTCCGAGTCGATCGAGGACGCCGTGCGGACGGCCATCGTCGACGCGCGCATCCTCGAACTCGGCATGGAGCCGCAGAGCGTACGTGAACTGACGCGCGTCGAGAAGGCAAAGGCCTTCACCGTCACCGAGAAGGGCGTGCAGAAGACGAACGAAGTACTGAACGCGCTGCTCCCCGCCGCCTTCATGGCGCTGCTGCTCATGTCGACGATGACGGGCGGTCAGTACCTGATGACGACGACGATCGAAGAAAAGCAGAGTCGCGTCGTGGAGGTGCTGCTCTCGGCCGTGTCTCCTCTGGAACTGATGACCGGCAAGATCCTCGGCCAACTCGCCGTCGGTTTCGTTCTACTCGCGATCTACGCTGGCATGGGCATCGCTTCGCTCTTCTCGTTCGCCCTGCTCGGCCTCGTCGATTTCAAGCTCTTCATCTACCTCGGGATCTTCTACGTGATCTCGTACTTCGTCTTCGCCTCGCTCATGGCGGCGATCGGTGCCGCGGTCAATGAACTGCGCGAGGCTCAGTCGTTGATGACGCCGGTCATGCTGCTCGTGATGCTGCCGTGGATGCTCTGGTTCTGGATCGCGCGCGAACCGGACTCGCTCTTCGCCGTGATCACGTCCTTCGTGCCGCCCATCAATAGTTTCGTGATGATGCTTCGCATGAGTTCGTCGGCCCCGCCGCCCCTCTGGCAGGTGTGGCTCTCGATCGGCATCGGCGTGCTCTCGGTGTGGGGCGCGCTCTGGTTCGCGGCGAAGGTCTTCCGCATCGGCCTGCTCATGCACGGCAAGCCGCCCTCGTTCAAGACGCTCGTACAGTGGGTGAAGATGGCATGAAGGACGTGCTGCTCGTGCAGTACCCGGGCCTCGGCTCCGGGACGACCCTCTCGCCGCCCTGCGCGAAAGTCCACATGGCGCTCGCCTTCAAGGGCATTCCCTACCGCGTTCACGACTGCAAGACGCCCATGGAGGCGAAGCGCTTCAATCCGCGCGGACGCGTGCCGTCGCTCGTGATCGACGGCGAGACGATCGTCGATTCGTCGGACATCCTGACCGCGCTCGACGCGCGCCGGCCGGAGCCGCCGCTCCTGCCCCTGGATCAGGTGGAGAGGGCGCGCGCTCACGTGCTCGAGGATTGGGCCGACGAGGCGCTCTACTTCTACGGACTCTATCTGCGCTGGTGCGATCCTCAGGGGTTCGCGCGCATGAAGAGGCTCGTGCTCGACCGCCTGCCGATCCCGTTTCGCTGGATCGTTCCGGTCATCGCGCGCCGCGAGACGAAGGCGCGCGCCGGGGGCCAGGGCATCGGCCTCAAGGACGTTCCCACGGTCATGCGCGAACTCGGCGAGAGCCTCGACGCTCTGGACGCGCTGGTGAGCGCGTCGACCTTCCTCGTCGGAGAGCGTCTGACCCGCGCCGATATCGCGGTTGCGGCCGTCCTCGATCAGTACCAGGTCCGCGAGATCTCGCCCGCGGCGGCGGTCATGGTGGACGACCGGCGGTCGATCGTCGCCTGGCTCGAGCGCGTGCATGCGCTCGTTCCGAACGCCGCGCGTGCCGTCCCCGCCTTGCGCTGAAGCCCTTCGGCTGGGAGAGTAAGGGGGCCCAGGGCGCCTCCCTCCCGGAGCGCGCTCGCAGATCGACGAGGGATGGTGATGAGCGAGACCGCGTTCGCGAAGGAAAGCCTCGGAATCATCGGCTACGACGTCTTCGAGTTCATCGTTCACGACATCGACCGTAGCCGCCGCTTCTACAAACAGATGATGGACGTCGCCGAGGTGGCCGCGCTCTCGCCGGCGCTGGCCGCGGAGCGTGGCGAGCAGGCTTACCTCTACCGCGCCGGCAAGGCCTCGGTCGCGTGCATCACCCCGACCGACAAAGACTCGCGCGCCGGACGCTGGCTCGCGCGGCACCCGGACGGCGTGGCGGTGATGGGCCTGCGCGTTCGCGATCTCGACCGCGCGCGCGCGCTTCTCGAGGAGCGCGGGGCGTGCTTCACGTCCGCGGTCGTCGACACGACGGCTCCCGATGGCTCGCCGTACAGGTACTTCGACATCGCGACCCCGCTGGGAGACGTGCGCTTCCGCTTCGTGCAGCGCGCGCCCGACGCGATTCCACCGGGATTCGTGCCTCAGGACGCGGGCCCGGCGCGCAACGCGCACGGTTTCCAGGTGGTCGACCACGTCACGTCCAACATGCTGACGCTCCAGCCGCATGTGGCCTTTCTGCGCGACGTGATGGGCTTCGAGGAGTACTGGCGCGTGCACTTCCACACGGCCGACATTCGCGGCGATCGGGGCGGGTCCGGGCTGGCGTCGATCGTGATGTGGGATCCCG
>CAZPJJ010000320.1:0-5163 GCA_964586535.1 uncultured Acidobacteriota bacterium
TCCGCGCGCGTCGTCGCCGTCGCCGCCGCGCCGAGCAGCGCCACGGGATCGTCAGGATCGATCGCGAGCGCGCGCCGGAACGCCTCTGCCGCGTCGCGATCGTAAGCCCGCCCCGCGAGCACTTGCCCCAGCAGGGTCCACGCCGCTGTCGAGCGTTCGTCGAGAGCCAGCGACGCGAGGGCGTCCCCGTGCGCCGCGCGCGGCGCCCCGCACCGCCACGCCAGCCAGCCGCGGAACGCGAGCAGATCCGCGTCGCCGTCGAAGTCCAGCAGACGGTCTCGTGCCGAGCAGGCGTCGCGGCCGTGCAGGTCGTAGTAGTCGGCGATCGCGAGGCCGAGCGCATTGCATGCTTGCTCGGGAACTGCCGCGGCGTCGCGGGCGAGCGCGAGCATCGCGGTCTCGTCGCGTCCCATGCGCGCCGCACCCTGCGCGGGACACGTCATCGCGCCCGCCCGGGGAGTCGGCAGGGCGACGCCGAGCGCGACGGCCACGACCGCGAGCGCCCCGCGCATCACGAGGATTCGAGGAGCAGCACCGCCTCCAGATGAAGCGTCTGCGGGAAGAGATCCACCGCGGTGAGGCGCTTCGGGACGAAACCCGCGGTGACGAGCGCCCGCGCATCGCGGGCAAGCGTTGCCGGATGACACGAGACCAGCACGACCGCCTGAGGTTCGAGACGCGCCACGGCCCGGGCGAAGCCCGAGCCGGCGCCTGCGCGCGGCGGATTGAGGATCACCGCGTCGAAGAGGGCGCCCTCACGCGCCAAATCGCGGACGACATCGCGAACGTCGCCGCGCACGAACTCGACCTGGGCCCGTCCCAGGCCCATCGCCAGGGCGTTCGCAACCTCGACGGCCTTCGGATCGGCCTCCACGCCGAGAATCCCCGTCGGAGCATCCGTCGCGAGCAGACTCGCCAGACCGGCTCCGCAGTAGAGGTCGAGGACATCGCGCATTTCGCGTCCTCGGAACGCGTCGCGAACCTCGTCGTAGAGCAGTTCTGCTGCCTCCGGGTTGACCTGCAGGAATGCCGTCGCCCGCACCGGGACATCGAGTCCACCCAGGCGCTCGATGACGAAACCCTCACCGGCCAGCACGTGTTCGGCGATGGCGCGTCCCTCGCGTTCGACGATTCGCACCACCCCCGCCACATCAAGTTCCGCGTCGAGTATGTCGCGCGCCACTTGCGCCGCTTCGGGCCAGCGGCCCGGCGGTCCGTGCATCACCAGCAGGTGGCGTCCCTCGTGGACCGACGAGCGGACCGTCACGTGCGTCGGCCACGTCGCTGCTTGCGGCGCGCCCCGCGCCAACCTCGCGACCAGAGAGCGCGCCAACGGAGTCGCGCGCTCGTGCGCGACGTGGCAATCCTCGACCGCGACGAGCGCGTCGTGGGCGCCCCGGCGTCGATAACCGAGGTTCGGCGCGTCGGCGAGCGGAAAGACCGCGAAGCGCACGCGGCCGCGATAACGCACTTGGCGCGGCGAGACGACCGTCCGCGAGAGCGGCATCTCGATGCCGCCGACGCGGCGCATCGTCTCCACCAAGTGCCGGGTCTTCAGCGCCAGAGCCGCGCTCGGCTCGAGTGCCATCAGGGGACACCCGCCGCACCGAGCCTGCACCGGACAATCGGGCTCGACGCGTTCGGACGCTGCCGCGAGGCGCTCCATCGTGCTCGCCTCCGCGCGCCCGCGATGCATACGCGTGATGCGCGCGCGCACGCGATCCCCAGGAAGCGCGTCGTCGACGAAGACCACCAAGCCCTCGGGCGTGCGCCCCACCCCCTCACCCTCCGTCGTGATGTCCGAGAGGAGGAGCTCTACGACGTCGCCCGGCGCGAGAGCGGACTTGCCCACTTCTTCCATCACCGTACCGCCTTCAGCGAGCGCCCCAGAAGCGCTTGGTCGGCAAGTTTCTCCCAACCACGATTCGCGGCCGGGCTCGCGGGACTCGGATGCGGAACGCAGCCGAACTCGAGATCTCGTCCTGCGAGCGCCACCCGTGCACGGCGCTCCGCGAAGCGTCCGACGCCGAGAACGGCGCGCGGCGCCAGCGCATCGACGACTGCGACGAGCGCACGATCGCAGAGCGCCAGCAGCGGCTCGCGTTCCTCGCTCGGGAGGCGATCCGGAGTGCGATTGCGTCCGCTCTCCTCCAGGAAGAGCAGTGGACAGTAGTTGAAAACGAAGTGGCGCGCGAAGAACGCCTCCGCCTCGCCGAAACGCGCGCGCGCCCATCCCCAGAGCCGCGCGCCGCTGACCTCGCTGCGCGCGCAGGCGAATCCCGCAACGGGACGCCGCGGATGTTCGCGCTCCGGACGATCCACCGTGCCCTCGATCCCCAGCCACCCGCGCACCGCGGCGACCTCACCGAAGGGCACACCCGTTTGCGCCATGCCGAACGGTCCGGGATTCATGCCCAGCAGCAGCGCGTCGATTCCAGAGCGCGCGTAGCGTTCGACATAGCGCTCGAAGGGAACCCGTGCATAGCGCAAAGGGTCGTAGACGTGCGTCACCGGAGCGCCGAACGCGAGCCCTTGAAGCTGGTCCGAGAGCGCGCGCGTCGCGCGTACGATCGCCCTCGCTGGCGAAGCCACTCTCACGATGCGCTCTCGTGGCGGCGCTCGATGTCGGCTCCGAGCGCCGAGAGCCGTGCCTCGAGCGCTTCGTAGCCGCGTTCGATCTGCGAAATGTTGTAGATGCGGCTCTCGCCACGAGCGCAGAGCGCCGCGATGAGCATCGCCATGCCGGCGCGGATGTCTGGGCTCGTCAGCGTCTGTCCATAGAGCGGCGCCGGTCCCACCACGACCGCGCGGTGGGGGTCGCAGAGGATGATCCTGGCGCCCATCGAGATCAGTCGATCCACCCAGAAGAGGCGGCTCTCGAACATCTTCTCGTGAATCAGCACCGTGCCTCGCGCTTGAGTCGCCGCGACCACCACGATGCTCGTCAGATCGGCGGGGAAAGCCGGCCACGGTCCGTCCTCGATCTTGGGAATCGATCCGTGCAGGTCGTCCTGGACCGCCAACTCCTGGTTGCCCGGCACGACGATGTCGCCGCCGTGCTCCTCCCACCGCACCCCGAGCTTGCCGAATGCCATGCGGATCATCCGGTAATCCGTCGTCCCGAGCCCGCCTTCGATGCGGACTTCGCCTCCCGTCAACGCCGCAAGCGCCACGAACGAGCCCACCTCGATGTGATCGACGCCCACGCGCGCCTCGACGCCGTTCAAGCGCGTCCTTCCCGTGATGTGCAGGACGTTCGTGCCGATCCCCTCGATCACCGCGCCAGCGCTCACCAGCATGCGGCAGAGATCCTGGACGTGCGGCTCGGACGCGGCATTGCGAATCACCGACTCGCCCTGCGCGAGGACCGCCGCCATGACCACGTTCTCGGTCGCCATGACACTGGTCTCTTGCAGGAAGACGTCGGCTCCGTGCAGGCCGCGCGGCGCGCGAAGCACGTATCGGTTGGGCCCGATCTCGGCATCGACGCCGAGTTCGCGCAGGGCCTGGACGTGCGTGTCGAGCGGACGTCTGCCGATCCGATCGCCTCCCGGCCGCGGAAGCACGGCGCGCCCCGTGCGTGCCAGCAGCGGTCCCGCGAAAAGAAAGGACGCACGAATGTCCCGGCAGAGCGACGAATCCGGTTCCGAAGCGGTGAGTGCGGCTCCATCGATCGCGAACGAGCCCGGGGCGAGGCGCTCCACGCGCGCACCGAGGCGCTCCAGAAGCGCGAGCATCGTGTTGACGTCGCGGATCTCCGGCACGTTGTCGAGACGCACGGGACCATCCGCGAGCAACGACGCCGCGATCATCGGGAGCGCAGCGTTCTTGTTCCCCTTCGGAGTGATCGTTCCCACCAAGGGCTTACCGCCGCGAATCACGAAGCATTCCACGATCGCGCCTTTCCGAGCCCAGGGACCACGGCTCGACGCCCACGGCCCTGTGGGTTCGGACCGTTGGGCGATGTGTTGCGACCGCTGATCGCCCTGGAACGCCCGTCGAGTGGCGCGATGACGAGCGCGAGGGACGGCCGCATGTACATTTTCGAGTGGCCTGCCGGTAGCGCGTGAACCCTCGTCCGGGGAGTCCTCTCAGCGCAACCGTGGGCGAAGAATAGCAGACACGCGCTCGGCCCCGCCCAGTCGGAGGCCGGGACAGAGGATTGACGATGAAGCCCTCACCCATACTCATGGCCCCGCTCGCGGCGGCCTTCGCGCTGGCGGGTTGCGGCGCTCCCGAGCCCTCCTCGCCCGCCAAGGACCTCGTCGCCGCGGCCCAAGAGTATGCGCGCGTCTCCAACACTCACGACGTCCGTGCGACGCTCGCTCTCTATAGCGACACCGCGCAGTGGCAGTACCCCCTCATGGACGGCTACGTCGCCGAGAAGGCCTCGTTCGCTCGCGCCCTCGAACTCGATGCAGCTCTCGGCACGCAGACCGTCATCGAGGACTGCGTCGCGGAGGGGCTGCGCGTCACGTGCACCTTCATCGAGAAGAACGACTGGATGGCCATGCACGGCGTCGCCGAGTGGCGCTCTCCCGGCACCGTCTTCACCTTCGACGAAGCCGGACTGATTCAGAGCCTGAGCTTCGGCCCCAAGGACGACGAGGCGTGGAGCAAACTCAAACCGGTGTGGGTGGCGTTCGATCGTTGGGCGCGCGAGAACCGCGCCGAGGAGCACGCCCGCATGGTCGTTCCTGGAGAGCGGCGCATTCGATGGGAGCGCGAGGCGGGGTTGTTGATGATGTCGTTGGGGAAAGAGTGGGTGGATGAGGGGAGGCCGTATTTTGAGGAGACGGTTGCGAAGATGGAGGAGATGGAAGAGGAAGACGCCTCTACTCAATCCGACGACTCCCCCTCCGAATAGCCCCACCGTGCCCGGAAGATTGTTGGAATTTGCGAACGTCCCGACCCAGAACGAATCCATCCGTTCACGTTGAACACGCGTATCTGAGGGTCGTTGGTTCAAGTCAGGCCTCTCGATTAGACGCGAGATCAGCGCGTGGTCCTCGGCCGCTGGACTTGCTGTTTTCACAGAGGGCGGCTCTCATGGAAGAGCCATACCCCGTCGATTCCTTATCTGCTGCGAACATCAGAACGCGTACTTGAGCTCGTGTCTTCTCCAACGCTTGAGGCCCGGCCAAGAGATGATGCGCCGGTAGA
>CAZPJJ010000321.1:0-5147 GCA_964586535.1 uncultured Acidobacteriota bacterium
GTCACGCTGACCCTTCTCCGCCCCGTCGAAGGCGCCACTCTCGTGGGCCGGGTCGAAGTTAGTTTTCTGCTCCAGGGCGTCGACGATGCACAAATCGTCAACGCGACCGTCTCTCTGGATGGCCGTACCGTCGCATCGCTGGACGGACCGCCTTGGCGCACGGAGATCGACGCAGGCGACTCATTGGCCGAACGGCGTCTCGAGATCGCCATGACCCTGGCAGATGGGCGCGTAGTGCGCGCGGGCCGAACGTACCAGATCGCAGAGGCGCTTGAACGGGTCGACGTTCGACTCGTCAATCTCGCCGTCTCAGTGACCGACTCACGCGGCCGGCCGGTCGCGGGGCTCACCAGCGATGCGTTCGCCGTTTTCGACCAGGGCACCCGCGTCGGAATCGAACGATTCACCGCGACTCCGGAAGCCCTCGCCGTGGCCCTCGTCATCGATGGCTCCGGGTCGATGTTGGGTGAACGAATCGAAGCGGCCCGCTCCGCCGCCGCGGCTTTCATCGACGAACTCGCCGCGGGGGACCACGTCGCCGTCGTCCGCTTCGCCGATGACGTGGAGACGCTTCTGCCGCTCTCCGCGGATCACGAAGCGGCGCGCAAGGCAGCCAGGGAGATCCGATCCGCGGGTGGAACGGCGCTCTACGACGCGATCGTCGAGACCTCTCGCGAACTCGCGCGCGCGGAGCCGAGATCGCGTCGCGCGATCATCCTGCTCTCCGACGGACGCGACGAGGCGGCATCGGGGCTGGAACCCGGCTCTTTCCACACGCTCGATGAGGCGATTCGCGCGGCACATCTCGCGGACGTCGAGGTCTTCGCGCTAGGCATCGGCGCGCAACTCGATGTCGACCGGGACTTCTCCGAGCGACTCACGACGCGCATGGTGCTGGAACGGATCTCCGAATCGACGGGAGGTCGATTCGAGGCCGTTCGAAGTATGAGACGTCTTGGCAGCAGCTTCGAGGAGGTGCTCGCAGAACTCCGCTCACAGTACGTACTCGCCTATACCCCTCCAGAGCCCCGGACCGGTGAGACCTGGAGACAGATCGAAGTAAGAGTGCGCCACGAAGCGGTCGCGAACGTTCGCACCAGAAAGGGATACTTCGTTCGTTGACCGGGACGAACTCAATCCGGAGATCGAGGCGGAATGCGTTGAACCCGCGACACAACGACAGTATCGTGCGCCCAGCATGACACCGCGCCCCGTCAACGAAGGAACCTCGCTCCGGCTCGTGGGCAGACTGGCTCTCTTCGCGGTTGCTCTGGGGCTAGCGGCGGCGCTCGTACACGCATCTGGGCTCAATGACGTTCTCCACAAGGAGTGGATCGACCTCCATGTGAAAGGACGTGGCATCGCCGGAATCGCTCTCCTCATCGGAATCACGGCACTCGCCACGGCCGTGGGTTGCCCGCGGCAGATCCCGAGTTTCCTCGCCGGCTACGCTCTCGGTACCGCCCTGGGAGGAGTATCCGCCCTTGCCGGTACCGCGGCTGGCGCCGCCCTCACTTACGGATACGGGCGGATCTTCGGCGCAAGGGCCGTCGATGGGATGCTCGGCAAGCGCTTCAAGAAGGCGCGGGACTTTCTCGTGGCGGAGCCGTTTCGAGCCACTCTGGTCATACGACTGCTGCCCATCGGCAGCAACGTGTTGACGAGCCTCGCGGCGGGAGCCATGAAGATCCCGGCGATGCGATTCCTCGCGGGGTCCACGATTGGCTTCATACCGCAGACGCTGATCTTCGCCCTCGTAGGCAAGGGATTCCGCGTGGACCCGCTCTGGCGGGTCGGTATCGGGATCTTGCTGCTCGTCGTATCCGCGTGGCTAAGCCAGCGGCTCTACCGGCGTTATCGTCGCGATTGGGCTCTGGCGCCGTCGCCGGCAGGCGCGGCGACGGAAGACGACGAGGCGGAGAGCGCATCGCTGATCGTCTCGCGGACTTCATAGCGAAGCCACCGACTCTGCATCCAGCGCACGGCGAGAAGGTCGATGAAGGCGCGCCATGCACGATTCCACATCCCGTACTTCGAAGTACCGCCTTGCCGTGGCCGATGCAGGACGGGAACCTCCAGGACCACATTGGCTCCCGCCATGCGGCACAAAGTCGGCAAGAAGCGATGCATTCCGTTGAAGTAGGGAATCCGCGCGAGGTGCGCGCGCCGAAACGCCTTGAGCGAGCAGCCGGTATCGCGGATCGACTCGCCCGAGAGCGCATTGCGCACGCGGTTCGCGAACCGTGATTGAAAGCGGCGCCATGCGGAGTCGCGTCGATTCGAACGATAGCCCGCGACCAGATCGACACCATCGCGCATGGCAGCCAGGAGTTTCGGAATCTCCGCGGGAGGATTCTGACCATCGGCGTCAAGCGTCACGACGATCTCGCCCCGCGCCGCCTGGAAGCCCGCAGCGAACGCGGCAGTCTGTCCAGCGTTCCGCGAAAACCGGAGCACTCTGACTCGGTGATCCGACCGCGCCCGGTCAGCCAGCCATTCACCCGACCCATCGGACGAGCCATCGTCGACGGCGACCACCTCGTACTCGACTTGGGCACTCCCCATGGCCTCGCCGATCTCCTCGAAGAGGCGGGGAAGGCAATCGATCTCGTTGAATACGGGAATCACCAGCGAGACCGCGATGACCGGGCGCTCACCGCTCACGGCGTGCCTCCTTCGCGTGATGCTTCCGGTTGAATGGCCAGAAGGCGCGCAGAAACTCGAACCGCACGAGAAATCTGCTCTCCGCGGCCGTCATCCCGTGTGGGTCCAGGATGTGCTTCCACTTCAACAGCGCTCCCATGTCGATCAGTCGGAGGCCGCGAAAAAAGGCACGGTGGGGAAGTCCCCCGGGCCGCAGTCGCACCGCGGCAGCCCAATCGATGATCACGACGTTTCCGTCCCCATCGCGGACGAGCACGTTCTCGCGGCCCCGCAGATCGTTATGAATGACTCCGCGTTCGTGAACCTGTTCGATAGCCCGCCGGAGCTGCTCGAGACAACGGCGTACGGGCGACCTCCCGCGGCAACGATGCAGTTCCTTGCCCTTGATGTACTCGAGAACGAGCGCGTCACGGCCGAGCTTCCCGAAGAACTGGGGCACGACTTCGAGACCGGAAAGGAGGGCGAGCACCTCGGCCTCGCGGGACACCTGAATCCGACCCCAGAGCCGACCGATCATCGCCTTCGAATGGAAGTCCTTGATGACCACCTCGGAGCCGTCATCGAGAATGGCGGTCCAGAGATCCGCCTTGGCCCACCTGCCACGGACGAGGACGAGATTCCTGCGGGCTTCGAGCTCCGCTCGGGAGAGCCTCGTTGCCCCCTGCTGGGGGCGGGATTCGACGTTCTCGTCAACTCGCAGTCCGAGACTCATCTGCCGGCGCCCGTCGCTAAGAGTGGATGGATCGCACGTGGTCGAGATAGTGAACGCTTCGATTCACGCATTCGCAAGCCCCTCGCCACGGTCAGAATATCGTTGGAGAATCTCATTCATGGCAAATCGTCCCGTCGCCGAGATCCTGCGGCTGGTCATGCTCTGGAGTGCTCTCATCGTCCTCGCGGCGTTCGCCCGACCTACTCCGGCGATCCTGATCGCCGGGGCTGCTTTCATGGTAGCGGGCGCGATCGTTCGCGCCTGGGCGGCGGGGCATCTCTTCAAGACGAAGGAACTGGTCACTTCGGGCCCTTACCGCTTCACCCGCAATCCACTCTACCTGGGCCGTCTCTTCATCCTCACCGGTGTCGCGATCGGTGCTTGGATATCGCCCTTGGTCAACGCTTCTGTCCTGGCGGTCGGCTTGATATTCTTCTTCGGCTACTACATGCCGCGGAAAGAAAGGATCGAGCCCGAGCGGCTGACGCGGATGCACGGTGAGCTCTATACCGCGTATCGTCACGCCGTCCCCGCGCTCTTCCCCACTCTTCATCCTTGGCCGGATAACGGCGAGCGATGGAAACTCGAGCGCTTTCTGCTCAATCGTGAGCACGTGTTCCTTGCCGGTCTCGCCATCCTGGTTACTGTATTCGCGCTCCGGATGCTCGGCGTTGGGTTCATGTGACTCGCAAATCATGAGTCGCGTCGGCTACGCTCTTGCATTTCGTGCAGGCGCGCGTACGCGCCGTCCATGCGTCCCAGTAGCTCCGCGTGCGAACCGGATTCCACGATCCGCCCTTCCCTGAGCACGTGAATGAGAGTTGCATGGCGCACCGTCGATAGCCGGTGGGCGATGATCAGCGCCGTCCTGCCCTGCAGGAGCCGCTCCAACGCGACTTGCACATGATGCTCGGACTCGGTGTCCAGCGCGGAAGTGGCTTCGTCGAGGATCAGAATCGGCGCGTCCTTCAAGAATGCTCGAGCGATGGCGATGCGTTGACGCTGTCCGGCCGAGAGCATCGACCCCCGTTCGCCCAAGACCGTTTCATACTTTCTGGGAAGCTCGAGGATGAACTGCTCCGCTTGCGCAAGTTGCGCGGCGCGGCGTATCGCCTCGGGATCCGCTCCGGGTAGGCCATAGGCGATGTTCGCGGCGACGGTGTCGTCGAATAGGTGCGTCTCCTGCGTGACGAGGGCGATCTGCTTCCGCAGGGAAGCGATCTTGACGTCTCGAATGTCCACGTCATCGATCAATACGCGACCGCTCGTCGGATCCATGAAGCGAGGTATGAGCATGGAAAGCGTCGTCTTTCCCGCCCCTGAGCCGCCGACGAGCGCGTGAACTTCGCCACGACGGAGTTCGAGATCCACGTCATCGAGTACCGGGCCGCGCCCGTAATGAAAAGCAACGCTCTCGAAACGAATGCAAGATTGGAAAGGCCGCAACTCTCGCGCATTGGGCCGATCGCGAACGAGGTGAGGCTCGTCGAGCACGGCGAAGATCCGTCTCGCCGATGCCAGCGTCTGTTGTACGGCTGTGTAGAGCTGTCCGAGCCTGCGGACGTTCGCGAACATCATGAAGAGCGCGAGAACCGCAACGAGAACGTCTTCTCCGACGACGACATTGCGGCGCATGAGAGAGCCGGCATAGATGAGCACGCTGGCGCCGGCCAGCGCGCCGAGCAGTTCCATCGTGGGGGGAGTGAGGGCGGTGTTCCGCGCGACGCGCAGTTCCTGGACTTGCATCTTCTCGAGTTCGTTTCGCAGGCGC
>CAZPJJ010000322.1:0-5143 GCA_964586535.1 uncultured Acidobacteriota bacterium
GTGCGTGTGCGGGGCTCACGTCCGCGGAAGCGTGAGCCGGAATGTCGTCCCGGAGGGGCCTGTCGCGCGCAGTTCGAGCGAGCCGCCGTGTGCCGTAGCGATCTGATGCGCGATTGCCAGCCCGAGGCCCGTTCCCCCCGACTTGCCGTGCGTGGTGAATGGCTCGAAGAGGTGAGCGCGCACATTCGTGGGGACGCCCGACCCCTCGTCGGAGACGTCGATCGCGACCGCCTCCGGCATTTCGACGACGGCGATGGTGACGACGGCGTTTGCCTTGCCGCGTTGAGCTTCGAGACCGTTGCGGACGAGGTTCGTGATCACGCGCACGAGTTTCCTGCGGTCGCCGCGGAAGGCGAGCGCGCCATCGCCTTGCAGCGCGACGGTGGCGCGGAACTCGCGTTCGAGGGCGCGCAGCGTCGGTGAGAGCGCTTCCTCGAGTTCGGCGACGGTCGTGGACGAGGTCTCCGGCGGCACGTTGCGCAGGTAGTCCAGCAGGTCGTTGACCAGCGCCAGCGCTTCCTCGGCGGAGGCGAGCGTGAGGTCGTGGATCTCGCGCAGCGACTCCGGCGCGTTGTCGCTCTCCTGCGCGAGCTGCATCAGGTTGCGCACATTCCCGAGCGGGCCGCGCAGATCGTGCGAAATCATGCTCACGGCGCGTCCGACGGCCGAGAGTTTCTCCTGGCGCAGCAGGCTCTCGTGAAGGCTCACGTTCTCGATCGCCTGCGCGGCGTGTTCGAGGAAGAGCCGGACGACCGGCAGGCGGTCCGTCGCGAGCGGACGCTGGTCGTCGCGCGCGGCAACGATCGCTCCGTAAGCCTTGAGCGGTAGGAAGACGAACCGATCGTCATGGAGCACCTCGTCGCCGGGATCGAGCGCGCGCACGCTCGCGATTGCTTCTTCGGCGGCGCGGGGATCGCGGAGCGCGCCCGACGCGACGACGCCGTCGAAGGTGCCGTCCTTGCGGCGCCGTACGACGAGCGCGGAGTATGAGCCGAGCAACTCCGCGATCTGCGTGAGCACGTTCCCGAGCAGCGAATCGATCGAGCGCGCGCTGGCGCGCAGGTCACCCATGACGCGGATCAGCTCCTCGAGTCCCGCCGTGCGGTTCCAGTCGTAGACGGCCTTGGTCGCGAGCTGGCGGATCACGTCCGGCACGAAAGGTTTGCAGTGATAGCCGACGTTCGCGCCGGCGCGCGCGACGATGTCGTCGATCGAGTGATCCGTGTAGGCCGTGACGAAGATGATCTCGACGTGGCGATCGTGGTCGCGGATGTGCTGGACCGTCTCGAGACCGTCCCATCCCGGCATGCGCATGTCCACGAAGGCGACGGCGTAAGGCCGCCCTTCCGCGAGCGAGCGCCGGACGCTCTCGAGGCCCTGCGCGCCGTTGGCGGCCACGTCGACTTCGAAGCGGAGCACCGACGCCGCAAGCCGCGGGGCCCGCGGACGGTCGCCGAAGAGCGCGGCGCCCGCGCGCTCGAGCACCATGCCTCGCGCGGGGGGCGGCACAAGGATCTCGCGGAAGCTCTCCTGGATGGCTTCGTCGTCGTCGATGACGAGCACGCGCGCATTGAATCTACGTGACATCGCTCGCCTCCCGATCGAGGGGCAGCGCCAGCACGGCGCGAGCGCCCTGTCCCGGTCCCGGGCTCTCGAGCGCAATGTCGCCGCCGTGCGCGCGCGCCACCTCGCGCGCGTGGCGAAGACCCAGCCCGGGGCCATCGTGTTTGTCGCTGAGACCGCTGTCGAAGAGCGTTTCGGCCGCCAAACTCCCGAAGCCCGGTCCCGTGTCTTCGATGGCGAGAGCGAGACGATCGCCCGACACGAGCGTCGAGATGCGCAATCGCCGCGGGTACCCCTCGGGCATCCGTTCCATTGCTTCGGCGGCGTTCTTGACGAGGTTGATCACGACCTGCAGCAACCGCGTGCGATCGCCGCGCACGCCGTGCGTCCCGGATGCGAAGGCGCGCTCGACCTCGACGCCGCGCTTGGCGAGCGACGACGCGAGGATCGCGAGCGCGTCGTCGGCCAACGCGCGTGCGTCGACGTAGCGCGCTGGCTCGCCGCGGCCATCGAAGGCATAGCGGCGCTGGAGGTGGAGGATCTCCTGGACGTGCGCGAGAGAACGGCCGACGCCGGCGAACGCCGCGCGGTAGTCGTCTCGCCTCTCGGCGAGCGTTTGCGCAAGGGCCTGCACGAAGTGAACGAGCGCGCCCGCGCGTTCTCCGCCGAGCGCCTTCTCGAGTGCCGCGCGTTCGCTTTCGAGGAAGACCGCGAGCCGCTCCGCTTCGGTGACCTCGGGCCAAGGAGCCTCACCCACGAATCGCGCGACGGTGGTGCCTGCCCCGGTGATCGCGTTGCCGATGTCGTGTAGCACCGACGCCGCGGTCTCGGCGCGGCCGCGGGCGAGGGCGGCGCTCGTCAGCGCTTCGCGAAGTCGCTCCTCTTGCAGGGCGAGCGCGGTCACGTCCGAGAAGGCGAACGCCAGCGTGCCTTCGTCGAGTCGCTCCACCGTGAGCGAAAGCAGGCAGGCGGGAAGCCCCTCGCCCCGCAGGGCGATGCGCTCGCCTTCGACGAGACGGCCGAATGGACGAGGATCGCCGTCGATGCGCGAGCGCAGCGTCGGTGCGAAGGGATCGAGGATCGCGAAGAGGTTCTCGAATCCGCGCGGCGCGTAGGGCATGAGCACGCGCGTCGCCAGGGGATTGGCGAGGTGAATCGCCCCCGCCGCGGAGCAGGCGACGATCGCGACCGGAGCCTGATAGAGCAATTGCAGGAGTCGTTGGTAGTCGCCGGGTTCGGCGCTCATGGTCCCGATCTCACGGCCGGCGCTCCACGACCATGTACCGCTCCGCACTGCCGCGGCGCTGGAGCAGGCGCAGCCGGACGGCCGTGGGAGCCATGCGGAACGTGAAGACGTAGGGGACGATCTCGTCCAGGTCCGCGTCCGTCGCGAATCGTCCCGCGACGATCGCGTTGTTCGTGCACGGGGCCACCTGGACGAAAAAGTGCTTGCCGATCACCCGCGCGGGGTCGAGTCCGGAGAGGCGCGACTCGGCGCGGTTGTAAGCGACGACGAAGCCCTCCGGAGACAGGCGGATCACGCCGAACGGGAGCTCGTCCAGTTCGCCCGGACTCATGCGCAGAAGCGCGTCGAGAAGGCAGGGATCTTCGAAGGCTGGCACCATCGCCAACTCCCATCGCGCGCGCCCACTATAGCGCCCCGACAGGCCGTAGAATCTGGCCGAACCGACGCGGCACCGTCCGAGAGAGGCCCCCATGAGCCCAGCCCCGGCCCATCGCTTCGACCTGTCCGATGAAGACGCGGTCTTTTATTGCTCCGAGTGCGGATCTCCTTATGCCCGCGCCGTCGACTCCTGCGTCTCGTGCGGGGCCACCCGGATGTGGGCCCGCGAGGAGGTGAAGCGCTACGTCGACCAGTCGAACGAAGGCATGGGGCTCGTCAGTCCCGTCGAACTCGTGGTCGCGCAGAATGCTCACGAAGCCGAACTGATTCGCGACGGCCTCACCGCCGCGGGCGTGCGCTTCGCCGAGCAAACCGACGACGAGACGTCCGTGCTCATCCCCGGCGCCGGCAAGCCCACCCGCTTTTTCGTCGGTGAAGCCGACGTCGAGCGCGCCGACGAAGTGCTCGACGACGTCGAGGATCAACTCGACGAAGGCGATGGCGACACCGAGGACGGTTTCTTCGAGGACGAGGACGACGAAGACGAAGAAGATGGCGACGAGAAGCGCTGACTCGCCGCGCCTCCCGCCGCTCCGGCATTTCTACCGCTTCTTGTAGTCGATGCGCATCGAAAGAAACTCGGTTCCGTCCGGCGCCGTGTCGTAGGCGTCCATGCGGCGCGTCTTGGCGTCGATCTCGGTCTCGACGATGCGGAACTCCTTGTAGGTTCCCGCCTCGAAGTCGGGCGCCTCGCTGATCCACTGGAACGTCTTGCCGTCGTCCTCGACGTCGCCGTACGCGCGGGCGACGCCCGAACTCATCGAGTCGAACCAGATCGACACGTACTGCTTCTTGAGGTTGTCATAGCCCGTGATGCCCATGCCCTCGAAGGGTCCCATGCCGGGCACTTCGCCCTGGAAGGTCTCGAGGAGGTAGCGGCCGCCCATCACGACCTTGATCACGCTCGTGGACTTGGAGACCTGGGGCTCCGCGCCGGGCATCGGCCACATCGTGATCACGGCGTCCCACGTGCCCGCGCGCTCGGCGAGTTTCTCGTGCTGCGGGCCGACGGCGCCGTACTCGGCGTAGGCCTGCATCATCTGCTGCATCGGATCGTCGGGCGCGGCGGCTGCCGCCTTCTCTTGAGCCGCGGCGAACGGGACGGCGACGAAAGAGAGCGCCCCCGCCGCGAACGCCACTTTCGCGAGCGATCGGATCGTCTTCATGGTTCCCTCCTGCGGTCATTCGAGCGGCTGACCGAGACGAGCGAACAGGTTAGCACGTCCCGACAGGGCAGGCGGCGAAAGTGGGAGCCACGCGCGGCGGCAAAAAAAGGGCGGGCTCCTGGCCCGCCCTTTCCCGCATCGCCTGGATTCAGGCGCGCGATGGATCAGAAGTCCATGCCGCCGCCGGGGCCGCCGGCGCCGGGCATTTCCTTCTTGCTCTCGGGGATCTCGGAGATCATCGCCTCGGTGGTGAGCATCAGGCCGGCGACCGAAGCCGCGTTCTGCAGGGCGATGCGCACGACCTTGGTCGGGTCGATGATGCCTTCCTCGATCATGTCGACGTACTTGTTGTTGCGGGCGTCGTAGCCCTTCGTCGGACCGTCGAGACGACGGACGTCGTTGACGATGACAGAACCTTCGTGACCGGCGTTCTGCGCGATCTGACGGAGGGGCTCTTCGAGAGCGCGGTGCACGATGTTCACGCCGAGGCGGAAGTCGTCGTTGGCGCCCTTGAACTTCTGGTTGTCGAGAGCAGCCTGCGCGCGGAGCAGCGCGGTGCCGCCGCCCGGCACGATGCCCTCTTCGACCGCGGCCTTGGTGGCGTGCATCGCGTCTTCGACGCGGGCCTTCTTCTCGCGCATCTCGGTTTCGGTCGCGGCGCCGACCTTGATCACCGCGACGCCGCCGACGAGCTTCGCGAGGCGCTCCTGGAGCTTCTCGCGGTCGTAGT
>CAZPJJ010000323.1:0-5139 GCA_964586535.1 uncultured Acidobacteriota bacterium
CTCCTCCGCCGCCGCGAGTCTCGATGGGCGACTTCGCGGGCGTCGTGCGCGCCGTCCTCGCGCGGCCTCGCCAGAATAGCCGCCGCCCCCAACCCGCTTCAACCGAAATCCCCCGCCAATCCCCGGGAACAGTCGAGTTTGGGACGGTCGAGTCAACTCGACTGTCCCCGTAACTCGACTGTCCCCGTCGATGGGTGGTCTCGGAGGAGCGGCTTCGACGGTAGACTCTCGGCGTGAAAATCGCCGTCAATCAAACTTCGCCCACCCTGGGAGACGTTGCGGCCAACCTCGAGCGCATCGAGAGCGGTCTCGAGCGTTCGCTCGCGCTCGGCGCGGAGTTGGCCCTCTTCCCCGAACTCGCGCTGACCGGCTATCGCCTCAAGGACCTCGTGCCGCATGTGGCCGTGCGCCTGGACGAGGCCGGTCCCGTGCGCGACAGGCTCGCGGCGCTCTCGCGCCAGCTGCCCTTCGTCGTCGGGCTGGTCGAGGAGACGTCCGAGCACCGTTTCTTCAACGCGGCCGCGCACTTCGAGGACGGCTCGCTCCGCCACGTCCACCGCAAGTGCTACTTGCCCACGTACGGCATGTTCGACGAACTCATGGACTTCAGCCCCGGCGAGCGGCTGCGCTGCGCCTCGACGCGGTTCGGCCGCGTCGGCGTTCTCGTCTGCGAGGACGTCTGGCACCCGGCGGCATCGACCGTCCTCACGCAGGCGGGAGCGACGATGATCTGGGCGCTTTCCGCCTCCCCGCTCCGCGGCCTCGGTGCTGGCGGCTCCGGGGTGCTCTCCGCGGATTCCTGGCGCTGCCTCGTCACGACCATGGCGCGCTTTCACACCGTGCCCGTGGTCTACGTCAATCGCGTCGGCTACGAGGACGGCGTTGCCTTCGCCGGCGGCTCGTTCGCCTGCGGCCCTGGCGGCGAGATCCTCGCGGAGGCCCCGGCGCTCGAACCGCACACGATGGTCGTCGAGATCGATCCCGAGGCGACACGCGCCGCTCGCGCCCAATACCCGCTCGTCCGCGACGAACGCCCCGATCTCATCGCGCGAGAACTGCTTCGCATCGCGCGCCTGCGCGCGGGAGAACCCTCTCGATGAGTGCGCCCGGCTCCCCTCGCCTCACCGTCGCACTCCCCCTTCCGCCGGAGCGTCTCGTCGACCTCCTGGCGGGGTTCGTCCGCGAGGAGAGCGCCAAGGCGGGCTTCGAGCGCGTTGTTCTCGGCGTCTCGGGCGGCATCGACTCCGCGCTCGTGCTGCTGCTCGCCGCGCGCGCGCTCCCTCCTGACCGGGTTCTCGCCGTGATGATGCCGTACCGCTCGTCGGCTCCCGAGAGCCTCGCCCACGCGCAAGACGTCGTCGCCGTCGCCGGCTGTCCTTCCGAGACGATCGACATCACACCCATGGTCGACGCGTTCCGCGCGAGCACGGGCTGCGACGATTCGCTCCGCCTCGGCAACGCCATGGCGAGAGCGCGGATGATGCTGCTCTACGACTGCGCCATGCGCGATCGCGCCCTGGTGCTCGGCACGTCGAACAAGACCGAGCTCCTGCTCGGCTACTCGACGCGCTGGGGTGACGGCGCCCACGATCTCAATCCCATCGGCGATCTCTACAAGGCCCAGGTGCGCGCCCTCGCGGCGCATCTGGGCTGCCCGCGCGCCATCATCGACAAGCCTCCATCGGCGGATCTCGTGCCCGGACAAACCGACGAAGCGGACCTCGGCGTCACCTACGACGTGGCGGACCGGGTCCTCCACGACTTGGTGGATCTCGGCGGCCGCGTCGAGCATGCGGCGCAGCGTCTCGGCCTGCCCGAAGCGACCGTGCTCTCGCTCGTGCGCCGTGTCACGCGCACGCAGTTCAAGCGGATGGCGCCCATCATCTGCAAGGTGCAAGCGCGCACGATCGGGATCGACTTTCGTTTCCCGCGTGACTGGGGCGTCTGACGAGCGCGAACCGCCGGCCGGGCGGCGCGCCGGCCGTCAGAGCAGCGGCGTCTGGTGTGGTGCGATCCAGCCGGGATCGACGATGTGCAGCACGATGAACCCCTCGCGCGCGAGATCGTCGGCGAGGAATCGCCGATGACAGTGCGCGGGGTCTCGCTCCGCGCAGAGCAGCACGACGCGTTCGTGGCGCGCCACCGACGCCACCTGTTCGATGCCCGTCCGGTAGCTCTCCGTCTCGCGGTGGACCGGGAAGCCCTCGGGCCAATGCCCGCCGAGGCTCGCGCCCATCCACGAGTAGCGGCGGCCGTCGGCGAGCGCGCGCGTCTCGAGTTCGGACTTGCCGTGCCAGGGATGGCGCCGGCTCCACGGGGCTGATCGCACATCGACGATGAGCGTCACACCGGCCTCGTCGAGAAGCGCCGCGAGATCGTCCGCGCTGCGGTCCGAGTGGCCGATCGTGAAAATGACGGGCCGCGAGGGCCCAGGGGCCTCGGGATCGCCCACCCTGTGTCGTCCTCCCACGGATTAGCGGAAAGTGTTGTTCGCGGGAGGCCTTTGTATCACGATGCCGCCGGCAAACGGAGAACGCGTGCGCATGTCCGGGATCCTCTTCGTGATCGCGACGCCGATCGGCAACCTCGAAGACCTCTCCCCGCGCGCGACGGCGACGCTGCGGGAGGTGGCGCTGGTGCTCGCCGAGGACACCAGGCGCACCGGCTTGCTGCTGAAGCGAGCGGGGATCGACAGGCCGCTGCTCTCCTGCCACAGGTTCAACGAGGCATCCCGCGGTGAAGACGTGCTCCTGCGCTTGGAGCGCGGCGAGTCGATCGCGCTCGTTTCGGACGGCGGCACGCCTGCGGTCTCGGATCCCGGCGCGCGCCTCGTCGCCGAGGCGTTGGCTCGGGGGATTCGCGTCGTCCCGATCCCTGGCCCCAGCGCCGTGACGGCGGCGCTCTCCGCCTCGGGGCTCGATGCGGACTGCTTCGTCTTCGCGGGATTTCTTCCGTCGCGCGCGGGCGAACGGCGCCGGGAGATCGCGCGACTCGCCGTCTACCCAGAGACGCTGGTGCTTTACGAAGCGCCGCACCGCCTTGCGGCGAGCCTCGCGGACCTCGCGGCGATCCTCGGACCGCGCGACGCCGTGCTCTGCCGCGAACTCACCAAGCTCCACGAAGAGGTACGGCGCGCTTCGCTCCCCGACCTCGCGACCGACGTCGCCGCGCGCGAGAGCATCAGGGGCGAGATCGTCCTCGTCGTCGCGGGCGCTTCCCGAGAGGGGGGCGCGGTGCCGGCGGAAGCAACGAGCTTGGATCCCGCGGTCGTGGCGCTACGGGAGGCCTGGGCGGCCGCACTCGTGACCGAGGAGGGCGACCCGCGGCGCGCGCTGCGCCGGCTGGCGCGGGATCTGGGCGTCGGCCGGGCCGAACTCAAGCGCCGGCTCGACGCAGGCCTGGTCGGGATCGAGAGCGCGGAGTAGAGGCTCAACCGCCGCAGCCGCACGAGCCACAACCGCCGCCGCCGCTGCCGCCGGCCCCCCCCCCGCCGGGCCCGCCGCGACCGCGTTCGACCCGCTTGCCGTCGTCGTCGATCTCGTAGCGCAGGCAGCACATCAGACGCCCGCATTGCCCCGAGATCTTCGTGGGATTGAGCGGCAACCCTTGCTGCTTCGCCATACGCATCGAGACGGGCGCGAATCCCTGCAACCACGTCGAGCAGCAGAGTTGCCGGCCGCAGTGGCCGAGTCCGCCCTTCATGCCTGCGGAGTCGCGGACGCCGATTTGCCGCAGATCGATGCGCGCGCGCAGTTCGCGCGCGAGCTGGCGGACGAGTTCGCGGAAATCGACGCGGCCCTCAGCCGTGAAGAAGAGCGTGATCCGCTTGCCACCCTGTCCGGGTTCGGCGCGCACGAAGAGCATCTCGAGTCCGAGGGCTGCGGCGCGCTCGGTCGCGATCGCGAGCGCGGCATCGGCACGGCGCAGGCGATGGGACTCCTGATCCTCGTCGTCGGCGTTGGCGAGCCGCAAGATCCGCCCGATCGGGACACGTTCGGGCCATGGGATGTCGAGCGGGATCCGGGAAACGACGCCGAAGCGCGTCTTGCCCTCGATGTCGACGACCACTCGGTCGCCGAGCTCGAGTTCGTCGGAGGCGGCGCGCAGCGAGATCGCCTGCGCGCGGCCGGGAAGTTCGACTTGAGCGACGATCACGGGTACTCCGGACCGGCTTCGCGGGTGCGGCCGCGCGCCGGCACCGATAATGTACGCGAGCCGGACGAAAGAGAGAAACCGCGGTACGCGGCTCGGGCAGTCACGGCGAGAGATGCGAATGGCCGGTTCCAAGGGCGGACAGGGTCCCAAGACCAGCAAGGGCGGGTCCGGCGGGTCAGCGAAGGCGGGAAGCGGCGGGCGCGAGGCCCCGGTCGAGAAGAATCTCGCCCTCAACCGCCAGGCGCGTCACGACTACGAGATCTCGGAGACTTTCGAGGCCGGATTGGCCCTCATGGGATCCGAGGTCAAGTCGGCGCGCGAGGGCCGCATCCAGCTCAAGGACGCGTATGCAAAGCTCCGCGGCGAGGAGGTCTTCCTCTACCGCTGTCACATCGCGATCTGGGAGCATGCTCGCGAGAACCACGAACTCGAGCGGCCGCGGAAGGTCCTGCTCCACAAGCACCAGATCCGCCGCCTGATCGGCAAGACGGAGCGCTCGGGATTCACGCTCGTACCGCTGCGCGTCTATCTCAAGGGCCCTTGGATCAAGGTCGAACTGGCCCTCGCGCGCGGTCGCGCCCGGCACGAGAAGAAGGACGTCCTCAAGAAGCAGATCGCCGAGCGCGAGATGCGCGAAGCCGCCGCACGCCGCGCCAAGCGCTGACTTCCCCAGAGACAGTCGACCGTCCCCGGCTCAGAGGTCGATGCGGAGGCGGCCGCCGCCGGGACCGCGTTCCGCGGCGAAGACGACGGCGGAAACCGCAGCTTCGGGGAGCGGCACGGAGATGGCGACCTGGCCGCCGTCGTCGGTCTCACTCTCGAAGATCGCCGCGGACGCGATCCCCACGCCGACGAGACGTGCGGTCACACGAGCTCCCGGCGCCGCGGCGCCCTCGATGGTCCGCACCCGCACCATGCCACGCAGCGCGCCGGAACCGCCCTCGCGGAGGAACTCCAGCGCGAGCGTCTCCCAGGTCTCGCCGG
>CAZPJJ010000324.1:0-5121 GCA_964586535.1 uncultured Acidobacteriota bacterium
CGGCGGTTGCGCGCACACGCCACCGACATCGACTTCCCCCGCCACGACGGCGAGCGCCCCGGCCGCGCCCGCCGCGGAGGGCCGCGCTGTGCTGATGCCCGTGCCGAGCGATCCCACGATCACGTTCAAGCTGCAGGTGCGCGCCGGATCGATCGACGACCCGCCCGGCAAAGAGGGCCTCGCGCTGCTCACCGCGCGCCTGATCGGCGAGGGTGGCGCGGGCGCGTTGCGCTACGACCAGATCCTCGAGGCCCTCGCGCCGATGGCCGCCTCGTACTCCGTGAGCGTCGACAAAGAGCTCACCGTCGTGACCGGCCGCGCCCACCGCGACCACGCGGCGGTCTTCGCGCGCTTGTTCATCGACGCGGTCACCAAACCGCGCTTCGCCGAGGACGACTTCCGCCGCCTGCGCGACGACGCGATCAACGACGTCGAGAAGACCCTGCGCTATTCGTCCGACGAAGAGCTCGGCAAGGCGGCGCTCCAGGCGCTCGTCTTCGAGGGCACGCCCTACCGGCATCCGGTCGCCGGCACCGTGCGCGGGCTGCGCGCGATCACGCTCGACGACGTACGCGCCTTCCACGCCCGCTATTGGACGCGCGCCAACGTCGTGCTCGGCCTCGCGGGCGGCTACGACGCGGCGCTGCCGAAGACGATCGAGAGCGGCCTCGCCGCGCTGCCCGCCGGGCCCGCGCCGCCTCTTCCATCCGTACCGCGATCGTCGCTGCCCTCCGGCATCACCGTGCTGCTCATCGACAAGCCCGACGCCGACGCCTCGATCAGCTTCGGCCGGCCGATCGCCGTGCGCCGCGGTCAGCGCGAGTTCTACGCACTCGCCGTCGCCAACTCGTGGCTCGGCGAGCACCGCAACTCGTCGAGTCATCTCTACCAGGTCATCCGCGAGACGCGCGGGCTCAACTACGGCGACTATTCCTACATCGAGGCCTTCCCGCAGGGCGGCATGCGCCAGACGCCGCCGACCGGCATCGCGCGGCGCGCGCAGCTCTTCGAGGTCTGGATCCGCACGCTGCCCAACGAAGCCGCGCTCTTCGCCACCCGCGCCGCGCTGCGCGAGATCGACGCGATCGTGCGCGATGGGCTCAGCGAGAGCGAGGTCGCGCTCACGCGCGAGTTCCTCTCGAAGTACACGCTGCACCACGCCGACACGACCGCGGCGCGACTCGGCTACGCGCTCGACGACGCGCACCTCGGCCTCGACGGCAAGAGCCACCTCGAGATCTTCCGCGAGACGCTCCCCTCGCTCACCCGCGATGAAGTCAACGCGGCGGCGCGCGCGTCGATGACGCCCGAACCGCTGGCGATCGCGATCGTCACCGGCGATGCGCAAGGGCTCGCGGCGGCGCTCGCAAGCGGCGCGCCGACGCCCATCACCTACGCCACGCCCAAGCCCGCGAGCGTCCTGCGCGACGACGAAGCAATCGCGTCGTTCCCGCTGCGCGTGCCGAAGGAACGCATCCGCATCGTGCCGATCACGGAGGTCTTCGAGCAGTGAGCGCACTCCCGCGCACGATCGCCGTCATAGGCGGTACCGGCGGCATCGGAGCCGCCGTCGTCACCGCGCTCGCCGGGCGCGGTGATCGCGCGTGGGCCATGGGCCGCTCGCTTGCGGACGATCCCGCGCGGCGTCACGCGCGAACCGACGCCACGGACGAAGCCGCCGTCCTGCGCGCGCTCGCGCTCGTCGCGGAGCACGACGGCGCGCTCGACGCGCTCGTCGTCGCGCACGGCGGCGGGCGCTTCGGCGCGCTCGTCGATCTCGCCCCGCGAGACTTCGCCGACGACCTCGCGGCTCACGCGACCGGCACGCTCGTCGCGCTGCGGACCGCGGCACGTGTGATGACAGGTGGTGGCGGCGACGTCGTCGTCATCGGTTCGATCGCGGCGCAAGAGATCCTGCCCGGCAGCGCGGGCTACGGCGCGGCGAAGGCCGCGCAGCGCCACCTCGCGCTCGCCGCCGCGGAAGAACTGCGCCCTCTCGGCATCCGCGTCACGCTCGTCCACCCCGGTGCCGTCGATACGCCGATCTGGGATCGCCGCGCCGAGCGTTTCGACCGCACGCGGATGATGCGTCCCGAGGACGTCGCGCGCGCCGTGCTCCACGCGCTCGATACGCCAGCGGGCGCGCATCTCGCAGAACTCACGCTGAAGCCGCGCGGGGGAGTGCTCTCCCCCGAGGAATGACCACTCACACCGCGAGTCCGCGGCGCACCGCGGGCTTGCGCGAGATAGCATCCTCACCCCCAGGATCGAGCGAAGGAATGAGGCCATGAGCCAGACGAACAGTGGGCACGAGAAAGAGCCGAAAGTCGTCGTCGTCACGGGCAGCAGCGGATCGATCGGCGCCGCGATCTGCGGGAGGCTCGCCGCCGCGGGCTTTTCGGTCGCGGGCCTCGATGTCGCGGCGCGGCGCATGCCCGTGCGCACACCGCCTGGCAGCGACGTGCAGCTCGCCGCTTATCCTTGCGACGTCACCGTCCCGCAGGACATCAAGAGCGTCGTCCCGCAGATCGAAGCCGAGCTCGGCCCGATCGACGCGCTCGTCAACAACGCGGGTTACGGGGGCCCTTTCCACACGATCGACCAGGTCAGCGACGACGAGTGGGACCAGATCATGGCGATCAACATCCGCGGGCCCTTCATGCTCTGCCGCGCGGTGCTGCCGGGCATGGCCGCGCGCCGCTTCGGACGCATCGTCAACATCGCTTCGGTGCAAGGCCTGCGCGGCGCACCGCGCTCGTCGACGTACGTCGCGAGCAAGCACGCGCTCGTCGGCCTTTCGCGCTCGCTCGCGCTCGAGTGGGGCGACCGCGGTATCACCGTCAACGCGATCTGCCCCGGCTTCATCCGCACGCCGATGGGCTTGAACGAGCGCGAGGCGGCGCGCCAGAACCAGATGTCGCGCATTCCCATCGGCCGCCAGGGCGAGCCGCACGAGGTCGCGGGCATGGTCGCGTTCCTGCTCTCGCCGGAAGCGATGTACATCAACGGCGCGACCCTCACGATCGACGGCGGCTTCTCCGCGGGGTGACGTCTCGCTGACCGACGAGGGCGGCGGCTCGCGGGGGGCGCTTTTGCTGCTACCGTGCTCCCGGGAGGACCGATGAAGTTCAGCGCGGCCGTCTCGAGCGCTTCCGATCTCGATCGCGCCCTCGCGGAAACGATCGAGACGACGCACGCGCGGCTTGGCGGCGCGCGGCCCGACATCGCGTTCGTCTTCGCTTCCGTCCATAACGCGGGCGGATTCGACCAACTGGCTGCCCGCGTCTCGAGCGCGCTCGGCGACGTGCCGGTGATCGGCTGCAGCGCCGCGGCCGTCATCGGCGACGGTCGCGAGCTCGAAGATCGTCCGGGACTCGCCGTCAGCGCGGCCGTACTGCCCGGCGTCACGCTGCGGCCTTTTCACATCGCGCCCGACGGCACCCCCGACGACGGCGCCCCCGCCGCCGAGTGGGAAGCGCTCGTCGGCATCGCCGCGACGGACGCGCGCGGGCTCGTGCTGCTTCCCGATCCCTTCAGCTTCGAGCCCGAGCCTTTCCTCGGCACGCTCGACGCGGTCTATCCGCTCGCGGCAAAGATCGGCGGCCTCGCCAGCGGCGGCCGCGGCCCCGGCGAACAGGCGCTCTTCGTCGGCGATCGCACGCATCGCGCCGGACTCGCCGGACTCGCGCTCGCCGGGCCCGTCGCGATCGACACCGTCGTCGCGCAGGGCTGCCGACCCATCGCCGATCCGATGTTCGTGACGCGCTGCCGCGGGCACCTCGTGCTCGAGATCAACGGTCGGCCGGTGCTCGAGGTGCTCGCCTCGGTCTTCGAGCGCCTCGACCCGCGCGACCAGCAGCTCTTCCGCACATCGCTGCACCTCGGCCTCGCGATGCGCGAGTCGCAGGTCGACTACGGCCCCGGCGACTTCCTCGTGCGCAACGTCCTCGGCGTCGACGACCGCACCAAAGCGCTCGTCGTGGGCGCGCTGATGCAGGAGACGCAGATCGTGCAATTCCACGTCCGCGACGCCGAGACGTCACGCGACGATCTGCATACGTCGTTGCACCACTATCGCGAGGCGCAGGGCGAGCGCCTGCCCGCGGGCGCGCTGATGTTCTCGTGCCTGGGGCGCGGCATGGGCCTCTTCGGACTCCCCGATCACGACACCGATCTCTTCCGCCGGCACCTCGGCGCGGTGCCCCTCGGCGGATTCTTCTGCAACGGCGAGATCGGCCCCGTCGGCGGGTTCACGTTTCTGCACGGCTACACGAGCGCCTTCGGCCTCATCCGTCCCACGATCTAGCCTGGAACCCCGGGGACGCGGTGCGCCGCGTTGCGATTCCGGGTGGGGATGCGTTGGATCGCGTTCCGGTTCCGGGCGGGCGCGCCATGCATGGGGTTCCGATTCCGGGTGGGGATGCCATTGCCGGGGTTCCGATTCCGGGTGGGGATGCCATTGCCGGCGTTCCGATTCCGGGTGGGCGCGCCATTCATGGGGTTTCGGTTCCGGGTGGGGATGCCATTGCCGGGGTTCCGATTCCGGGTGGGGATGCCATTGCCGGGGTTCCGATTCCGGGTAGGGGCGCCATTTATGGCGCCCGGATCGCCGGCGCAGCCGGCGACCTCGCCTTCATCCGCGAAACGCGAAAGGAACGCCGAAGAAGGGTCGCCGCCTGCGGCGGCGATCCGGGCGCAATGAATTGCGCCCCTACGCAAGAACATCCGTCGCGCATCGCATGGCGCGCGATCGATCACCACGATGTGGCGCATCGCATGGCGCGCGACCGATCATGACGACGCGGCGCATCGAATGGTGCGATCGATCACCACGATGTGGCGCATCGTATGGCGCGGGATCGATGTCGAGGACGCGGTGCATCGCATGGCGCGCGATCGATCATCACGACGTCGCGCATCGCGTTCCGGTTCCAGGTGGCGACGCCATTGACGGCGTTCCGATTCCGGGTGGGGATGCCATTGCCGGGGTTCCGATTCCGGGTGGGGATGCCATTGCCGGCGTTCCGGTTCCGGGTAGGGGCGCCATTGCCGGCGTTCCGGTTCCGGGTAGGGGCGCCATTTATGGCGACCGGATCGCCGGCGCAGCCGGCGACCTCGCCT
>CAZPJJ010000325.1:0-5086 GCA_964586535.1 uncultured Acidobacteriota bacterium
TTCCCGATCCCTGGGAGCCGGAGTCCGCCGTCGTCATCGAGGGCGAGAAGCCCGGTACGAAAGCGAGCGCGATCGCCGAGAAGCTCTTTACGCGAGCCCGCAAAGAGGAGCGCGGGCGGGAGACCCGCGCCTCGCGGCGCGCGGGGCTGGTCACGCGACGCGGGCTCTTGGAGGAGGGCCGCTCCCGCCTCGACGCCGCATCCGACGTGGCCGATCTCGAAGCTGCGCTCGCTCTGATCCGCGACGCGGGTCTCGCGGTCGGGCTCGAGCGTGCCAAGGCAACGGTCCGCGAGAATGCCGCCCCGGCGCGCGTCTTTCGCTCGCCCTCCGGTTTCGAGGTGCTCGCGGGGCGGACGGCCCGCCAGAACGACCGGCTCACCTTCAAGATCGCCGCCCCGGACGATTACTGGTTTCACGTCGAGGAGTACCCCGGCGCCCACGTGGTCCTTCGCTTGGTCGGACGAGCGGCGGACGCCCCGGCGGCGGATCAGGAGTTCGCGGCCCGCATCGCGGCCGCCTTCAGCCAGGCGCCCGCGGGGATCTCGGTCGATGTCCACGTCACGAGGCGCAAGCACGTGCGGAAGCCCAAAGGGGCGCCGCCGGGATCTGTGCTCGTCCGCAAGGCCCGGACGATCCGTGTCGCCGTGGCCCCGCCTCCTGCCGACGTCTGATGCGCTCGCCTTGTGCCCATGCCGCTCCCGAAACCGCGGATTGGGGACGAGATCGGCAGGATTCAAGCCCCGATGAGGGTGATCCGTCTGCGGATGGCCGGATTCGCAATACTGATTGACCGCAAGCGCGCCGCCACCTATCGTCACTCCGAACACTGAGCGACAGGACCGAACCGGGAGGAACGCGGTGAAGAAAGTCGTGACGTGGGTCTCGGGCCCGGTCCTGGCCGCGTTTTTTCTGTGGCTCTGCTTCCGCGGCGTCGACGGCTCGGCCCTCTGGCGTGGAGTTCGTGAATCGAGCCCCACGCTGCTCGCGATCAGCGCCGCGATCGTCATCGTGCACATGTTCCTGCGCGCGGCGCGCTGGCGAACACTGCTTGCCGACAATGGCCGCCACGCGCCCTTCTACGAACTCGTCTCGGCGGTGACGATCGGCTACATGGCCTCGCTGCTACCCGGCCGCGTCGGCGAAGTGCTGCGGCCCGCGCTGCTTTCGCGGCGCGCGGGCGTCAAACTCGGCGCGTCGGTGGCGACGGTCGCCGTCGAGAGGATCATCCTCGATCTGGGCGCGGTCATGCTCTGCGGCGCCATCGGGCTCGTCGTGCCGCAGCGTCTCTCGGGACTCGCCCCCGGCGCCGACCAAGAACTCATCGCGCTCCTGCGCGGCGCCGGCTCGGTGATCCTCGTCGGCGTGGCCACCGCGTTGCTCGCGATGCACGTCGCGGCACGGCACCGCGCGCGGCTTTCCTTGGCCTTCGAGAGCATCGCAGAGAGCCGCCGCTCCGTGATCCTCGCGCGCGTGCTCCGCGCGCTCGGGTCGCTGCTTCCTGGACTCGACGGTTTTCGCACGGTGGGCGGCACTGTGCGGCTCATCGTCGAGACGATGATCGTCTGGGGCGTCATCACCGTCGGCGTGCACGCCGGCATCATCGCCTGCGGCGTCGAACTGGCACCGCTCTCGGCGCTGATCATGGTGCCGATCCTCGCGATCGGCATCGGCATTCCGACGCCGGGCGGCACAGGCCCCTATCACGCCGCGATGCTGATCGGGCTCACGCAGCTCTTCGGCGCCACCAAAGAACAAGGTCTCGTCGCGGGGCTGGTCGTGCATGCCGTGACTTGGCTGCCGGTCATGCTCATGGGCGGCTTCTTCGTCGCTCGCGGCGGTCTCGCCAAGCGCGCGCTTCCGAGCGCGGACGCGGCGGCGCCGGGCGTCGCGGAAGCCGAAACGCACGCCGCCGAGGCAGGAGGCTCCTCGAGGTGAGATGCCCCTACTGCGGCGCGACCGACGACAAGGTCGTCGACTCGCGCGACTCGCAGCAGGGCGCCGCGATCAGGCGGCGCCGCGAGTGTCTGGTCTGCGAGAAGCGCTGGACGACCTACGAGCGCATCGAAGAAGTGACGCTGATGGTCGTCAAGAAGGACGAGCGCCGCGAGATCTTCGATCGGCAGAAGCTCATGTCCGGCCTGCTGAAGGCGTGTGAAAAGCGGCCCGTCCCGCTGCGCGCGCTCGAGGCGATCGTCGACGAGATCGCCGCGATGGTCGCGGAGCATCCCGACCGCGAGATCGAGACGCGCGTCATCGGCCAGCGCGTCATGGAGCGCCTCCGCGAGCAGGACGGCGTCGCGTATGTGCGCTTCGCGTCGGTCTATCGTGAGTTCCGCGACCTCGAAGATTTCATGGAAGAACTGCGCAAGATGCTCGGACGAGGCGCCGCCGAAGGCGAACCGGCGAGGGAGGGGTGATGGGAGTCAAGGCGAGCGGACTGCATCTCGAGGTCGCGCGCATCCAGAGCGAGATCAATCGTCTCTTCGAGCATCTCCTCGAACTGCGCGACGGCGCGGGCGCGCTCGGGGCGGGCAGCGGCTGGGTGCCTCCCGTCGATGTCGCCGAGGCCGCCGACGAGCTGATCGTCGAGGCCGAGATTCCCGGCGTCGATTCCGCTTCGCTCTCGCTCTTCGTCCAAGAGGGCAACCTGGTCCTCCGCGGCGAGCGTCGGGCGGGCGAGCTGCGCGACTCTCCCGGATCGACCCTCGTCCACGACGAGCGCGGTTTCGGCCGCTTCGAGCGCGTCGTTCCGCTGGGCGTCGCCGTCAATCCTCACGCGGCCGAGGCGAAGTTCTCGCGCGGCGTGCTCTCGATCCGTTTGCCCCGAGTCCCCAACCGCCGCGGCGCCGCGGTGTCGATCGCGATCACAACCGCCGAGGAGCGCAAAGGATGAGCGGAAACACCCCGCGCGAACCCGTGAAGATCCCCTCGCACCTCCCGGTGCTGCCGCTGCGCGACATGGTCGTGTACCCGTTCATCATCGCGCCGCTCTCGATCGCGCGCCGGCCGTCGATCCGCGCGGTCGACAAGGCATTGGGCGAGAATCGCATGGTGCTGCTCGTCACGCAGCGTACGCGCGACGAGGACGACCCGAAGCGCGAAGACGTATACGGCGTGGGCACGGTCGCCGTGATCATGCGCATGTTGAAACTGCCCGACGAGCGCATCCGCGTGCTCGTCCAGGGCGTCTGCCGCGCGCGCATCGATTCGCTCGAGGAAGCGGGCTCCTACCTCGTGGCGGGTGTCTCGCCGCTGCTGGAGCCCCCGCTCGACGACGAAGATCACGAGACCGCCATGGAGTGCCAGGCGCTCATGCGCACGGTGAAAAAGGCGCTCGAGCGCGGCGTGAGCCTCGGCAAGAACCTCCCCTCCGAGGTGCAGGTCATCGCGAACAACCTCGAGGACCCGGGCCGGCTCGCGGATCTCGTGGCGTCGAATCTCGAACTCGACACGGCGTCGGCTCAGGAAGTGCTCGAGATCGTCGATCCGATCCACCGGCTGCGACTGGTCGCGCAGCAGCTCAAGCGCGAACTCGACTTGCTCTCGATGCAGCACGAGATCGACTCGCTCGCGCGCGACGAGATCGATCGCTCGCAGCGCGAGTACTACTTGCGCCAGCAAATGAAAGCGATCCGCAGCGAACTGGGCGAGGGCTCTGAGCTCGAGGAGGAAGTCGAGGAGATCCGGCTCAAGATCCGCGACCGCGAGCTGCCCAAAGAAGCGCGCGAGGAGATCGACAAGGAACTGCGGCGCCTCGAACGCATGCATCCCGACGCAGCCGAGAGCGCGACGATAAGGCATCACCTCGAATGGCTCGTCGAACTGCCCTGGGACGTTCGCACCGAGGACAACCTCGATCTCGTCGAGGCGCAGCGCATTCTCGACGACGACCATTTCGGCCTCGATCAAGTCAAGGAACGCATCGTCGAGTACCTCGCGGTGCGCAAACTGAAGCCCGAGCACCGCGGCCCGATCCTCTGCTTCGTCGGCCCTCCGGGCGTCGGCAAGACGTCGCTGGGGCGCTCGATCGCCCGTGCGACCGGACGCAAGTTCGTGCGCGTCTCGTTGGGCGGAGTTCGCGACGAAGCCGAGATCCGCGGCCATCGCCGCACGTACATCGGTTCGATGCCGGGACGCATCGTGCAGTCGGTGCGTCAGGCGGGCTCGCTCAACCCTGTGATGATGCTCGACGAGGTCGACAAGCTCTCGAACGACTTCCGCGGCGATCCGCAAGCGGCTTTGCTCGAAGTGCTCGACCCCGAGCAGAACTGCACCTTCCGCGATCACTACCTCGGCGTTCCCTTCGATCTCTCGCACGTGCTCTTCATCGCGACGGCGAACGTGATGGACACGATCCACCCGGCGTTTCGCGACCGGATGGAAGTGATCCGCATCCCGGGTTACACCGAGGAAGAGAAAGTCGAGATCGCGATCCGGCACCTCATTCCGAAGCAGATCGTCGAGAACGCGCTGGAAGGCACGGCGACGCGCTTCTCCGAGGGTGCGATCAGCGAACTCATCGCCCGCTACACGCGCGAAGCCGGACTGCGCAATCTCGAGCGCCGCATCGCCGCGATCTGCCGCAAAGTCGCGCGGCGCGTCGCCGAGGGCAAGCGGCCGCCGGCGCGCATCGCGGCGAGCAGCCTCGAAACCTACCTCGGACCGCCGCCGCCCCAGGCCGAGGACAAGCTCGCCGGCGGCCTTGTCGGCGTCGCGACGGGACTCGCGTGGACGGCCTCCGGCGGCGACGTGCTCTCGATCGAGGCGATCCGCATGCCGGGCAAGGGCCGCCTCTCGCTCACGGGCCAGCTCGGAGACGTGATGAAAGAGTCCGCGCAGGCGGCGCTCTCCTGGGCACGTTCGAACGCCGCTTCGCTGGGACTCGGCGAGCGCGACTTCTCGGAGCAGGACCTGCACGTCCACGTCCCGGAGGGTGCGATCCCGAAGGACGGACCCTCGGCCGGCATCACGATCGCTGCGGCCATGGTCTCGGCGCTCACCGACCGGCCGGTGCGCCGGTTCGTCGCCATGACCGGCGAGATCACGCTCCGCGGCCGCGTCCTTCCCGTCGGCGGCATCAAAGAGA
>CAZPJJ010000326.1:0-5075 GCA_964586535.1 uncultured Acidobacteriota bacterium
GGATCGGTGATCTTCAGCGGCGACCAGGCGCAGCGCCGCCTGCTGCGCATGCGCAAGGATCTTCCCGAGGTGCAAGCGCTCGTGCGCCTCGACGAGGCGCCCGCCCACGACGGCGTGCACTCGCTCGCGGATCTCGTCGCCCTGGGCACGACCGTCCCGCGTTCCCGGCTCGCGGACGAGCGAGCGCGCGTCCTGCCCAGCGACCTCGCGACGATCATGGTCACTTCGGGGACGACGGGCCGGCCGAAAGCGATCCGCTTCTCGCAGGAGAACCTCGTCGTCAAGCGTTTCGCGCGTTCGCTCGCACTGCCGGAGATCGGCGACCGCGACGTCTTCCTCTGCTACTTGCCGCTCTTCCACACCTTCGGCCGCTACCTCGAGATGCTCGGCACGATCTTCTGGGGCGCGCAGTACGTGTTCATGGAAGATCCCTCGCTCGATACGATGCTCGAGCGCTTCCAGACCTACCGGCCCTCGGTGCTGATCAGCATTCCGCTGAAGTGGATTCAGCTCTGGGAGGAAGTGCGCCGGCGCTGCGACGTCGAGGCGGATCCCGACGACGTCGTGCTGCGCCACACGCGCGCCGTCGTGGGCGATCGCCTGCGTTTCGGGCTCTCCGCCGCGGGCTACCTCGATCCCGAGGTGTTCCGCTTCTTCCAGTCACAGGGCGTGCATCTGCTCAGCGGCTTCGGCATGACGGAGGCCACCGGCGGGATCACGATGACGCCTCCGGGCGAGTACCTCGCCGACAGCCTGGGCGTCGCGTTGCCGGGCGTCGAGATCAAGCTCGGCGACGACGGCGAGATGCTCATTCGCGGCCCCTACGTGACGATCGGCTACGTCGAAGAGGAAGACCAGCGAACGGGCTTCGACGGCGAGTGGCTGCGCACCGGCGATCTCATGGAGCGGGACGAGAGCGGCCACTACCGCATCCTCGACCGCAAGAAAGAGATCTACAAGAACGTCAAGGGCCAGACCGTCGCCCCGCAACGCATCGAAAAGCTCTATGTCGATTTCGAGTCGGTCAAGCGCGTCTTCCTCGTCGGCGACCACCGCGAGTACAACACGCTGCTCATCGTACCCAATCCCGAGTGCAAAGACGTGCCGCTCGCCACGATGACGCCGGGGCAGATCCGCGACCACTACCGCTCGATCGTCGTTTCCGTGAACAGCTTTCTCGCGCCCTACGAGCGCGTCGTCGACTTCGCCGTCCTCGACCGCGATTTCTCCGAGGCGCAGGGCGAACTGACGCCAAAGGGAACGTACAAGAGGCGGCAGATCGCCGACAACTTCGCCGCGGTGATCGAGGAGTTCTACAAGCAGGTCCCGCTGCGGATCCCCGGGCGCGAGATCGACGTCAAGCTGCCGAACCGCCTCTTTCAGGCGCTCGGCGTGACGACACGGGATGTCACGCTCGAGGGCGACCGGCTCGTCATCCGTCCCAGCGGCGTTTCGCTGACGATCCGCTCGCTCGGTCGCGAGAACGACGCGGAGTTGCTGCAGATCGGCTCGTCGGTCTACCGGTTGCGCGGTACGAAGGTGGACCTGGGCCAGATGCTCACGTGTCCGCGGCTCTGGCTCGGCAACGAGGAACTCTTCGACCTCACACCGATGGAACCCGCCGCGCGCATGCGGCGCCGTCATCCGAGCCGCGAGATCGAACTCGTGCGGCGCGCGGGCGCGGCGGCGGTCGGCGACGCCGAGCGCGCACAGCTCGAGGAAGCGCTCGCTCGCGAACCCGTCACGCTCGAGGACGTCCACCTCGCAGCGCGCGCGCTGCACGGCACGGACGAACGCGCCGGCATGGCTGCGGTGCGGCTGCTTTCGAGCCTGCCGCCCTCCGGCGACACGCCGCTGCTCGAACTCGCGCACGTCGCATTGCGCTCGGCGGCGGATGCGCCCTCGCTCGCGATCCGCAGGCTCGCCTTCGCGGCGCTGCTGCCGCTCGAAGAGGACGCGCGCGCCGACGACACGCTGCATCGCTTCGTCGGCGCCGCGGACCAGATCCTGCTCGACGACGAGACGATCGCCACGCTCGCGCGGCAGACGCTCTCGGCCGGCGTGCTGCAACGCGTCGTCGTCTACGCGTGCCGCGAGGCCGTGCGCTTCGTGGCGCCCGAGCGCGCCCCTGCTTGGCGCGCGCGACTCGCGTCGCTCGTGTTCTTCCTCGGCAGGTACGGCGCCGAACACCCGACCAGCTACCGCATGCTGCGCCGCATGCTGACGCGGCTCGAGGCCTTCTCGGAGGATGCCGACGTTCGCGCGACGACGGCGTCGGCGCGGCTGCTGCTCACGGAGGGCTTCCGGCGCTGGCTCGGCCCGCCGCAGTGGATCGCGGTCGATTCCGAGACCGGGCGCGAATACCGCTGGCAGGACGTGATCACCTTCGAGGAGGGCATGGACGGCTCGGATCGCGAGCGGCTCGCGGAGGCGTTCCGGACGACGAGCCTCATGCGCGAGGCGCTCTTCTTGCTCGGCGGCGGGCAAACGGTGCGACTCTCCGACGTGCCACCCCAGGGAATCTGGATCTCGACGCTACGCCGTGAGCCGGATCGCTCGACTTATCACATCACGGTTCACACGCGATACCAGGGGTCCTTCGATTTCTCGGTCGGCCTCGCGCACGGGCTCACCCCGGAGCGCGTCGACGAGGAGTTCACCTGGGCGATCATCGCCGGCGAGACCCCCGAGCGCGGGCGACTCGTCGAGGAGATGGGCGGAGCGTGGCCCGAACAGGGCTTCTGGAGCAAGGAGTTCCTCGTCGGCGACACCGTCGAACGGGAGCTGCGGCGCCTGCACGGGCGACGCGACGAAGACGGTGTCGATCGGCAGGCGCCGATGTGGCCCTTCATGGTGTGGAGCGCCGCCGCGGCCTACCTCGAACTCTGGAATCGCACGGGCCGGCGCTACGTGCTCGACGACGTCGGTCCCACGAACGTGATCGTTCCGACGCACGATTATCAGGTCGGGGCGCGCATCGTCTCGGTGGCGAGCCGCGTGCCTTCGCCCGGCATCGGCGCATACCTCGAGCACATTCTCGCGACGTTCGTGCGGCCTACGGAAGCACTCTATCCGGAGCTCGCCGGCATCGCGGGACCGCGGCTGGTTCTCGCCGCGCTCATCGAGGTCGTGGGGCAGCGCGAGGGGCACTCGCTGCTCGAGATGCTCGCCTCCGGCCACGGCCCGTTGGCGGAAGAAGCACGGGAGTACGCGACGGCGATCGAAGAGGAGGGCTTCGTGCCGCGCCGGCTCTTCTTCGCGATCGAGCGCTACAGCCGCTGGATCGAGCTCGCCGCCGAGCCGACGCCTCGCGCCAAGGCCGCCACCGTCGCGGAGCTCTATCAGACCTACAACCTCGCGAGCCTGCTCAGAGACTATCCCGAGTCGCGCGTGCGCTTCTTCCGCGAGACGGTTTTCCGCGATGCGTCGCCGGCGATCGTCGAGGGACTCGACGAGATCGTCTCCGAGCTGCGCAAGCGCAAGGTCGACAACGAAGAGCTCGTCGAGATGATCTCGGCGATCGCCAAGAGCGGCGCCGCCGGCGAGGACGAAGAGTTCTTCTTCACGCGCCTCACGTTCCCGCACTTGAGGCCGACCGACACGGCGGGATTCGTCTCGGCGGAGTGGGGCGGGCTCAAGCAAGCGGACGTCGTCGTCACGCTGCGCGACGCGCTGGGCCGGGCTTTCCGCGTGCGGCATCCCGTGTCGCCCAAGGAAGTCGGCCGCCTGCATCGCTTGTTCCTGACGTCGAAGATGGAAGTGACGTTCTCGCCCGAGCATCACTTCCTCGTCGCCGTCAACGAGCGCGGGCATCTGATCGGCGGGCTCTACTACGACTTCGACGACGACCAGGCGCGCGCGCATCTCGAGAAGATCGTCGTCGACGAGCGCTACCGAAAGCTCGGAGTCGCGGACAGCCTGATGCGCGAGCTCTTCAGCCGGCTCGGCGCGCAGGGCGCGAAGGTGATCACGACGGGCTTCTATCGCCCGAGCTACTTCTATCGCCACGGATTCCGCGTCGAGCGCCGCTACGCCGGACTCGTTCGCACGCTCGAACCCGAGGCCTACAACCCGGAGGTCTTCTGAGACGCGGCGGTCGCATGGGGACGGGCCGGGGCGCGCTTCGGGGCGCCGCGGCCGTCGTGGTGCTGGCGATCGCCGTCGCGTTCGCCGCTGCCGGGGTCGGGGACGAGCGCGAGCGCGCGGCACGCACGCGCGAGGTCCTCGCCGCGCTCGAGGAGGCGAGCGACGAGGCCTACAGGGCGCTACGCGCGGCGTTCGAGGAGGCGCGCGCGTGGCCGCCGCGGGGAGGGCCGGGCGAGCTGTGGCGACTCGTCGAGCAGATCGAGGCCGACGTCGATCGCCTCGAAGCGCGCTATCGCGACGACGACGACGTCAGCGACGCGACGTCCGCGGTCGGCCGGCTCGCGCGCCGCTTCGAGGCGCTGGGCTGGCTCGCCCCGCGCGCTCCCGCGGACGATCGCGCGCGCGCGGCCGTTGCCGCGCTACGGGAGCGAGGTGGGGAACTCGTCGCCCTCTGGCGGGACGTCCTCGATCGCGAGCAGGAGGACCGCCGCGAGATCCTCCCGAGGCGGACTCTCTCGCGCGGTGAAGCGGACGCGCTGCGCGATGGCCTGGTCGCCCTCGGCGTCGCGGTGGGACCGCTCCAAGAACTCGTGCCGGAGTTGGCCGCATCCGAAGTGCCGGTCGAGGATTCGGCGGGGGAGGGCGGCGTGGCCACCCAGCCCGGAGACACCGAGCCGCCAACGAACGCCGCAGCAGAGCCCGGCGGGGAGCGTCCGCCAGGTCCGGTCGAAGCCGGCAGCGCCGAGAGCGGCGATCAACGCGGTGGCGAGAGCCAGGGTGCAATCGAGAACAACGGTGGCGGCGATGGCCGCGGCGAGGGTGATGACGGTGGCCAGGCCCGCCGCGACGTCGTGATCACCATGCGCGAGGCGAAGCTCGTCCGCCCCGACGATCCTTCGATCGCGACCGAACCCGGTGACGACTCCTGGCGCGACCGCCGCGTCGCCGATCTCGAAGCGGAGATCGGCTGGTTCTGCGCGATCGCCCGC
>CAZPJJ010000327.1:0-5068 GCA_964586535.1 uncultured Acidobacteriota bacterium
AGACAGGGCTTCATGAATAGACCGGGCTAAAGTCGTGCAGCGTCCGCGGCGTCGGTGGCACGCCCTTCGTTGCCCGTATCCTCACCAGCATCGCCCAAGAACACGATCCGCGGTCTCGCCGAGAGCACCTCGTCGAGTTCGCCCGCCTCGAAGGCGCGATTGAACGCCTCGACGATCTCCGGATCGAAGCCGATCCCCTTGAGATCGTTGATGCGCGACACGGCCTCTCCGACATCGAAGGACTTCTGATAAGGCCTGTCGGTCGTCATCGCGTCGAAGGTGTCGGCGACGGCGATGATGCGCGCTTGCAGCGGAATCTCCGGCCCCTTGAGGCCCTTCGGATAGCCGCCGCCGGCCCAGCGCTCGTGATGGAAGCGCATGCCCGGAATGATCGCCTTCATCTGCGGAATGCGGTCCATGATCTTCGCGCCGCGACCCGGGTGCGACTTCATCACCTCGTACTCGTCGGGCGTCAGCGCGGCGGGCTTCTTGAGGATTGCGTCATCGATGCCGATCTTGCCGACGTCGTGCAGCAGCGACGACACGTGCAGGTCGCGCAGGTCGTCCTTCGGCAGCCCCAGATAGCGGCCGATGATCACGGCGTAGCGGTTCACGCGCACCGAGTGGCCCTTGGTGTACGGGTCCTTTTCATCGATCGCCTCGGCGAGCGCGCGAATCGTGCCCAAGAAGAGCGCGTTGGCGTCGCGCGCGGCGGCGCGGAAGCGCTCGACGAGATCGCCCAGGCGCTGCGCCATGCGGTCGAAGTTGTGTGCGAGGTCGTCGAGCTCGCGCACGCGCGAAGGTCTGATCGCCACCGCGAAGTCGCCCTGCGCGAGACGCGTGGAGACATCCGCGAGACGCGTGATCGGCCTGCTGATCATCGCGCCGAGGAAGATCGTCACGACGAGCGCGAGCCCCGCGGCGATCGCGCCGCCGAGCGCGACCTTGCGCGTCATCTGCTCCACCGGCGCGAAGGCGAGCGCCTCGTCGACCTCGACGATGACGCACCACGAATTGGAGGTCGACGCGAACGCACCGAGGTAGCGCCGCTCACCGCCCTCGCCGTCGCCGACTTGGTAAGCCAAAGTGCCGCGCGAGACGCCGCGCGCCTGGCGGAACTTCTCGACGATCTCGCGGTCGAGCACCTGATCGCGCGCGATCGCGGAGCCGGCGCCGCGATACGCGACGATGTTGCCCTCGGGACTCAGCAGATAAATCGTGCTCGACGCGGGCACCGACGTGGCGAATCCGCTCCACACGGCTTGGAAGAGCACGATCTCCTGATAGACACCGAGCAGGCGACCTTCGCGCTGGACCGGCGCGGTGACCGTCACGGCGAGGATGCGCTCGGGCCCGATCTGAAAGAGGTCTCCGAGGTACGCGGATCGCCTGGCGGGCGGTTGAGCGGAGGGCCCCTGCGCGATCAGGCTCGCCGCGTCGCGCTCGAGCGCTTCGAGCATCGCGGTGGGCACGACGAGATCGCGTGCCTGCGCGCTCTGCCTCTCGCCCGAGAGGGGCCGGAACGAAGCGAAGACGACCGTGTCGTCGAGCACCGCGGGCATGAAGGGAACGCGCGTGCCTTGCGCCGGGATCGTCGAGGCGATGGTCTCGCCGAGCTTCACCGCCTGGCGCCCTTCCTCCGCGAGAAAGGCGTCGAGGCGCTGCGCCATCGATCCCGCGAGATCGAGCTGCCGCTCGTGCTGCGCGACGACGAGGGCTTCTTTCATCTCGCCCATCGTCAAACTCGAGAAGATCACGAAGGGCGCGAGCGTGACGAGAAGCACGGCGCCCAAGAGCACCACGAAGAGCGGAAGACGTGCCTTGCGGCCGCTCGGCGCGCCCCCTACCCCGGCGCTCGGACGCGGCTTCTCCGGAGATGCTCTCAAAACCAAACTCCCGCGGGCCTCGTGGGCGGCTCGTCCGCCGACGACTCTGGCCAAAATCTAGGGCCCGCGCGCCCCGAAGCCCACGACTCTCGTCCGCGTCGGTCACCCCCGTCCGCAATCAGGCCGGATCGTCAGGCCATGGCCGGCGCGATCGGCGGCCCCGGCCCGCGCGCGCGGCCCACCCTCCGCGGTAAATCCCGCGCCCAGTTGCACTTGGTCCCCCCGCGCCGACACTGGCACGCCCCGTGCGAGAGGAAGTCCCGCAACGCATCGTCGGATTCGCCTAGGAGGCTGACGGGCGAGTTCGAATCTTCCGGCAGGTTCGGCGGGACCCTCCCCGGCTCGACGGACCTGAGCGCGGGCGGCAGATGGGCCGCCCGCGTGCTTCTTTTTGGGGGCGGCTTGCGCTCGCGGGCTCGATTCCCGGCCGGGAAGATCGAGCCAGCGGCTGGTCGGGCCGGCCTCGAGTCTGTTACAACTCGCGCGCACCGGGTAAAAGCGTCGTACACGCTCGACCGATGCGCGGCGCGCGCTCTTTCGGCGCCCCGCGGGAACGCCAGGAAGGAGTCCGCGATGGCCAGGATCTTCGACGACATCACCGCCACGATCGGCAACACGCCCCTCGTTCGTCTCCATAAGCTCGCCACCGGGTGCCGAGCCGAAGTCCTCGTGAAGCTGGAGTGGTTCAACCCGATGAGCTCGGTGAAGGACCGCATCGGCGTCTCGATGATCGAGAGTGCCGAGGCGAGCGGCGCGCTGCGCCCCGGCATGACCGTCATCGAGCCCACGTCGGGCAACACGGGCATCGGGCTCGCGTTCGTCTGCGCCGCCAAGGGGTATCCGCTCGTGCTCGTCATGCCCGAGACGATGAGCTTCGAGCGCCGCGTGCTGCTCCTCGCGCTCGGCGCCGAGGTGATCCTCACGCCCGGCCCGCTCGGCATGAAGGGCGCGATCGCGAAAGCGAAAGAGCTGCTCGCGGCGCGCGACGACGGCTACATGCCGCAGCAGTTCGACAACCCCGCGAATCCCGAGATCCATCGCCGCACGACGGCCGAGGAAATCTGGCGCGACACCGACGGCAAGCTCGACGTCTTCATCGCCGGCGTCGGCACGGGCGGCACGCTCACCGGCACCGGCTCGCGCCTCCGCGAGCTGCATCCGGGCCTGCGCATCATCGCCGTCGAGCCCGCCGACTCGCCGGTGCTCTCGGGCGGCAAGCCGGGTCCGCACAAGATCCAGGGCATCGGCGCGGGCTTCGTGCCGGGCATCCTCGACACCGCGCTCATCGACGAGGTGATCACGATCACCAACGACGACGCCTTCGAGACCTCGCGCCGCGCGGCCCGCGAGGAGGGACTGCTCAGCGGCATCTCCTCGGGCGCGATCATCAGCGCGGCGCTGCAGGTCGCGCGCCGCCCCGAGATGGAAGGGCGCCGCATCGTCGCCGTGCTCGCCTCGTGCGGCGAGCGGTATCTGACGTCGGCGCTCTACGAGACGCTCGCCGAGAAGGCGCGGACGTTGCGCGTCGAAGAGGTCACGCTCTGACGCGGGCCGGCCTGCGGGCGAGGACTTCGGCGGGCATCTGCGCCATTTCCATCTCAGCCGTCAGGGATGATCCGGGCCAGGTGGCCGATCGCCGCGCAACCCGTGGCTTCTGTGACGGGTGTGATGTGGGGACGTGAATCGCGATCAGCCTGTGACGGGGATCTGCGACCTGCGGCGCGACCGCGAGCCCAGATACGCGCCGAGGACGAGCGCCGCGAGCGGCGGTCCGAAATGGAGCGAGAGGCTTGCGGCGAGGCCGAGTTCCCCGATATCGCCCCCAAAGGCGTACGCCGTGCCGGAAAGCGCAACGGTAGGCAAGGCCATCAAGAGCACCGAGACGACCCAGGGCGTCGTCGCCCATCGCGCGACGACGAACCCCGCCACCCCGAAAATGACGGGACCCGTGAAGTAGAATCCTGGCAGAAACAAAGAGACCCCGCGAGACACCCACAAGGCGACTCCCGCGCCGATCGCCGCCACGAGGCTGAGAAGGTACTTGATGGAACTGCTCATGGTCACCCACTCCCTTCTCTTGGATGGAGAGAGCGTCGTGGTCATCCCAACTCACCTGCACCCGATACCCACGCCTTTGCAGCATGCATCGGGATCCTCGCCTCCACAACCCTGTGACTGACACGACATCTCGCAGCGGGCCCACGACTGAGCTGCGGGCGCGAGAAGAAAAATGCAAGGTATGTGACCGTACGCGCGAACACATTCATCGTGCGCGCGGCATTCAGCGGTACATATCTTGGAGCAACCCGAGCAACCCAGTCCGCAGCACCCAAAACACCCTGTGGAGGAACTCAGACAACCAGCGAACGTCACGATACCGCCCGGGATTTCATATGCTTGTGCGTGAGCTTGGAGTGAGCGAACGAAAACGCCAGTCGTAGAAAACCCGAACTCACCGAGTTGCACTCCTAGAATGCCCGCAAGTTCGCCCTCGACGCTTTCCAGGACGATCCTAACCGCTTCCGCTTGCTCCGGAGTGAGAGGCTGAAGAATGTCATGCCCGGCGATCATGAACGACGTGATGATCTCGTTCTCGAACGAGATCTGACTCATGACTCCTCCATCGGAAGAAGTGATCGTCGAAACGAATCCACCTTCAGTCGGACATGATTCGAAACCGACCGAGATCGTACCGCTCGAGAAAGTGCCTGACCATCCGTTGCCTCCACAGCCGGAGCTCACAACGAGCGAATACGCCACAGCGGGAAGCTGCGAGAAACAGAATAGGACAAGAAGCCCAATGATTCGCGTCATCTTGCACCCCTTTCGATTTGCACCCCGTCCAGCGAGCAAGTCTCTCGAAACGAAGATTCTCGCTGGCAATCCTCAGAGATCGTGATCATCGCTGGGGGGGGGGGGGCTTGTCAAGTTCCTATATTCCCACTCTTCGTACACTCGGTTTCGTGAGAAGCGCCACCTTCCGGCTCTGGTGCAGACTGCCGCGGTGATGGCAAGTCCCATGGATCACGTCGCGCGATGAAGACGCCGTGGAGCGCACTCCTCAGCACCGCAGTGCCTGACGACAACGAAAAGCGCCGCAGCGAACGATCGCCGCGGCGCTTGGGTTTCGAGAGCGCGAGGGCTCAGATGCCGTTGATCAACCCCACGTAAAGGGCCTTGAT
>CAZPJJ010000328.1:0-5052 GCA_964586535.1 uncultured Acidobacteriota bacterium
CATCTCCACCATCCGCGCAGACCGGGGTGAACTGCCGCCGATCATCGATCTTGAACCACGGCGGACTCGTCTACAACACGGGCGTCCATGGCGCCGATGCGATGCGTTTTCTCACCGGCGCGAGGGTCGAGGGCGCGCGCGCGTGGGGGCGCGCCGTGGCCACCCTGCGCGAAGCGGACGTCTTCGTCGCGGCGCTCGTGCTCGAACCAGGCTCCATCCTGGCCACGCTCGACAACGGCCGCGCGACGCTCTCGCGCTCCATCCGCGTCGAGATCGTGGGCGAGCGCGGCCAGCTGACGGCCGACCTGCTCGCGCGCCGACTCGAACTCGTCTCGGGCAGCGAGCGCGCGAACCTGCCTGCGCCCGCCGCCGTGCCCACCGTCCGCGAGGCCCTCCGCCAAACCGTGGCGGCCGTCCTCGCGGGCGCTCCGGAACCGATTCCTCTCGAGGAAGGCGCCGAGGCCGTCGCCGCGTGCGCGTTCATCGAGGAATCACTGCAACGAGGCGGGCTCATCGCCCGGCCTCCTTCGACGGGGAGTGTCGAATCGTGAAGATCATCGAGTGCGTGCCCAACGTTTCCGAAGGCCGAGACCACGCGATTCTCGACGCGCTGGCCGCCGTCGTGCGCGCGACACACGGCGTGGAGTTGCTCGACGTCGATCCGGGCGCCGACACGAATCGCACCGTGTTCACCTTCGTCGGCGGCGAGTCCGCGATCGCCGAGGCTGCGTTCCGCTTCGCGAAGGCCGCAATCGACGCGATCGACATGCGCGCCCACCACGGCGCGCATCCGCGTATGGGCGCGATCGACGTCTGCCCCTTCGTGCCCGTCGGCGGCGGCGCGACGATGGACGATTGCGTCGCCATCGCGCGCAAGGTCGGCCGCCGCATCGGCGAGGAACTCGGCGTCCCGGTCTACCTCTACGAAGCGGCCGCGTCCCGCCCCGATCGGCGTTCGCTCGCCGAGGTGCGCAAGGGCGAGTACGAAGCTCTTCCCGAGAAACTTCAGGATCCGGCCTGGGCACCCGACTTCGGCCCCGCGAGTTTCCACGCGCGCGCGGGTGCCACGGCAGTGGGCGCGCGGCCGATTCTCATCGCCTACAACGTCGATCTCGACACGCGCGACAAGAAGCTCGCGCACGACATCGCGCTCGAGATCCGCGAGCAGGGACGCCTCAAACGCGACTCCGCGGGCAAGATCGTCCGCGACGCCCAGGGCGAAGCGCTCCGCGAACCGGGCCGCTTCGAAGCGGTCCGTGCGGTGGGTTGGTACATTCCCGAGTTCGGGCGCGCGCAGGTCTCGATCAACCTCACGAATTTCCACGTCACGCCGCCGCACGCCGTCTTCGACGTGATTCGCGACGAGGCCCGGCGCCGAGGACTGCGCGTCACCGGCTCCGAGATCGTCGGGCTCGTCCCGCTCGACGCCCTGCGCCAGGCAGGGGCGCACTACCTGCGCGGTCAAGGAAAGACGGCCGCCGCTCCCGAGCCCGATCTCGTCGAGCAGGCGCGTGTGAGCCTCGGTCTCGACGACGTGAAGCCCTTCGATGCCGCGGACGCGGTGATCGAGTACCGGCTGGCGCCGCGCGCCACGGGACTGCGCGCGATGACGCTCACCGACTTCGCGGATGAGCTTTCGCGCGCGACTCCCGCGCCGGGCGGCGGCTCCGTGGCGGCGCTCGTCGGCGCGCTCGGCGCGGCGCTCGTGTCGATGGTCTCGGCGCTCACGCACGGAGGAGGCTCGGAGCACCGGGACGCGCTCGAATCGCTCGGCGAACGCGCACAGGCGCTGAAAGACGCGCTCCTGCGCGCGGTCGACGACGACACCGCGGCCTTCGACGGGATGGTCACCGCGCGCCGACTTCCCAAGAAGAGTGACGCCGAGAAGGCCGAGCGCGAGCGCGCCATGCTCGAAGCGACGCGGCGCGCGATCGAGGTGCCGCTCGCCGTCGCCGCCGCCGCCGCCGGCGTCGCCGCGCTCGCGCGCGACCTCGCACCGATCGGCATGGAGTCCGCGGCTTCGGACTGCGGCGTTGCGGCGCTCGCCGCGCGAGCCGCCTGCGAGGGCGCCGGCCTCAACGTGCGGATCAACCTCGCGGGGCTCGCCGACGAATCCGAAAGGAACACTTACCGGGCGCGACTCGACGAACATCGGCGGAGCGCCGACACCGCCGTCGCGGAAACGCTGCAACGGATCGACGCCCTCTTCGGTTGATCGCGAGCAGCGGTCAGGCCGGGACGGACACCCCGCGCAATTCGAGCAGTCGCGCCATGACGCGGCCGATCTCGGCGTCCGTGGTCGAGGCTCCGGCCGTCAAGCCGACACTGACCGGGCCCGCCGGCAGCCAATCGCGAGCGACGACGGTGGTCTTCGAGCCCACCGGCTTGTGGCGGATCTGGACTCCGTCGATGAGATCCGCGGCGCTCTCGACGTGAAAGGTCGGCGCGCTTTCGACGCAGATCTCCGCGAGGTGGCCCGTGTTCGAAGAGTTGTAGCCCCCGATCACGATCACGAGATCGGGGGGCTCTTTCATCATGGCGAGCACGGCGTCCTGGCGGTCCTGGGTGGCCGAGCAGATCGTATCGAAGGAGCGGAAGCGTTCGCGCGCCTGCTCGAGACCGTGGCGCTTGATCATCGCCTGCCCGATGCGGCCCGCGATACGCAGTGACTCGGACGAGAGCATGGTCGTCTGATTCGCCATGCCGATGCGATCGAGATGGAGATCGGGGTCGAAGTTGGGCGAGTACGCGCCCGCGAAGCGCTCGAGGAAGGCCTCCCGATCGCCGCCTTCCTCGATGTAGCGCGCCACGAGTTCGGTCTCTTCGAGGTCGAGAACGACGAGCGTTCGGCCCTCGGGATAGAGCATCGCGCGGCTCGCGGTGGCCTGGGTTTCTTCGTGCTTCCACTTGCCGTGGATCAGACACGTGAAGCCCTCGCGCGCGTAGCGCTCGACGTTCTTCCAGACCGCCAGCACGGAGCCGCACGTCGTGTCGACCAGCAGGCACCCCGTCGCGCGCAGTTCGGCGAGCATCGCGGTCGTCACGCCGAAGGCGGGAAGAAGGACGACGTCGTCGGCGCGGAGGTCCGCCACGGACGTCTTCGATTCGTAGGTGCCGTCGAGAAACTCGAAACCGAGTTCGCGCAGACGGCCGTTGACGCGCGGATTGTGGATGATCTCGCCCGTGATGAAGAGCCGCCGGTCGGGAAACTTCAGCCGCGTCTCATAGGCATAGTCGACGGCCCGCTCGACGCCATAGCAGAAACCGAACTCCTGGGCGACCCGCAGCGTCAGGTCGCGGGCGCGCAGCTCGAAGCCACGCTCGCGAGCCAAGCGCACGAGATCGGAGCCGTAGTCGCGGGAGAGGTCTCCCGTGACTTCTTTCTTCAAGCCGAAGCCCTTGCGGACGATCTCTTGAGACACGTCTCCTCCGTGGGTCGGGGTCGAGCCGGCGATCACTGGCCGGGAGGCGCTTCCTTGAAGCCGAAGAAGATCTCCATCTGATCGCGAACGGCGCTGGCGTGCTCGGGAGCCAGCACGTTGATGCGGTACTCGTTGATGATCTTCGTCTGCACACCCATCCACTCTTTCCAGCAGTTACCGCAGATCTCCTCGAGAACGCGGGCTCCGATGGCGCCGGGCCAAGGCTGGAAGTCGAGGCGGGGTTCGGTGCCGTTGCAGCGCTTGCACGTCCACTGATCGGTCATCTTCTCTCCCGGGAACGGCGGCGGGGGGCGGCCCCCCGCCGGGCTTCACTTGGACGCGACGCTGAAGGGCACCTCGTAGTTGAGCGTCCCCTGCGTGCGCGTGTCTTTGATGGTGATCTCGAGTTTGTAATCCGCAACCGGCCACTGCGGCACGATGTCGGCAGACCACGCCTGCGTGGCACCGAAGGCGTTGGGCAGCTCGATCGGACGTCCGGCCTTCACCCACTGCGTGCCGCGCTTGATGTGGAACTGGTAGGTGATCGCGAGCGCCGCTTTGCCCTGATCGTCCACCTGGGCGCCAAGCACCTGGTAGAAGATCGCGAAGGTCTCGCCATGACGGATGACCGTGCCAACGCGCGGCACGACTTCGAATCCGGCAAAGCGGAATGGGCCCTCGCCGCCTTCTTCTTGCAGGGGCTGCACGCTTTCCGCGAGAACGACGCTCGCGAGCCGGAAGCTGTCGCTGCCGACGCGGACGACGAGTTGCTCGCCGGCAAAAAGCGGCGCGAGCGTTCCGTCGGCTCCAGCGATGCCCACCGCGACCGCGTAACGCCCCGGCGGGATCGCCCGCCCCGCCTGCGCGAGGACGCCGCCACCGGAGACGGAACGGACCTCGAAGGGGAAGTCGTCGGTGCCGACGTAACGCTCGGTGGCACCCTCGGTGCGCAGGATCGCGACGAGCCGCGCCCCCTCGGAAATCGCGTTCGCGGCGAGAGGGATACGCAGCCAGATGAAGGTCGCGCCGCCCTCGGCCGGGAAGAACGACCACGCCGGCTCGACGGTGTTCGTCACGCCGCTCGACTCGCCACCGAGCACGCGTTCCGAGATCTGCCAGAGGCTCTGGCGCCACGCATCGCGCGCGGCTTCCGCCTGCTGTTCTGCCGTCATCGCGCAGGCGTTCGACGTGCGGAAGTGGCGCGCGAGGCCCGGCATCAAGGGCCCGAGTTGCTCGGGCTCGAGCAGCCAGCGCTCGTTCGGCGTCGCGGGAGCTTGCGGGTTCGCATCGACGAAGAGCCAAGTCGAGCGATCGCGCCGGAACGCGACGCGCTCGGGCACGCCCGGGGCCGGTTCGAAGGTCCAGAGCAGAGCGTCGAGATCGGTCTCGCCGATGCGGGCCTTGACGATCTCCTCGGTCTTGGGTGCGCCGAGAAGGACGAAGACGCGCCCGCGGTCGGCGATCCAGCCCGGCAGGGCCTCTTCCTCGAAGCGGGACGTGGCCTCCTCGACGCGCGCCCAGAAGAGATCGCGCGCGGGGTTCGTCCCCTCGGGACAGTTGCGGGCCATCGTGCCCCAGAACTGGTCGATGAACTGCTGCCGTTGGAAGCGAGCCCGCGCCTGCGTCGTGA
>CAZPJJ010000329.1:0-5045 GCA_964586535.1 uncultured Acidobacteriota bacterium
CTTCGAGCCGTGAGAGAACGGCGAGGTTCTCCTCCACCAGAGCCGTCGTCCGGACGAGGCGGAACATCTCCGCCCAGAGACGCTGGACCTCCAAGCGAATCTCGCGTTCCTTCGCCTCGACGCGCCGGGCGGCCGCCAATGCCGAGTGCTCCGCGTCCTGAACGCGTGCGCCGAGCGTTCCGCGCCACGGAATGGACTGCGAGATCGCGAGACGCTCCTCCTGCGGGCCGTTTCGTGTCTCGATCGGCTCGATGAAGACATCGAGTGAAAGTCGGGGGTCCGGAAGACGCCCCGCATGAGGGACGCTCTCCTTCCTCGCCGCGAGTTCAGCGCGAAGTGCGGCGAGTTCCGGGTGTTCGCGAAGTGCCGCCGCGATCGTGAGCGTCAGTGTGTCGGCACTCGCGGCTGCCGGCGGCTCCGCGACGGCGGGCTGCAGCGCGGTCGCGAGGACGAGAGCGACGGTGAAGCCGAGAGCGGCGCCTGCTGGAGACAGGGGTCCTTCGGGCATGATCCTCTCCTCGGGGTCGAACGAACCAAAGCGCGCCGTGCGAGGGGGGCGCGCGGAAATCTGTCGACCTTATCGGTGAATCAGAGCCGAAGGGATCGGTTGAGAACGAAGAGCGGGGCGCCGTCGCAAAGCTCGGTCGATTTCGCGCGCGGCGCGTGTTGGGCCGTGCGCTCGCTCGCGTTCGCCGAAGACGACACTCGGAGCAGTGCTTGAGGTGGATCGACGCACGGCTTCGATGCGGCGAGGTTTGTCTTCGTCGATGCCGGAAGCACTGGGATGGTGTCGCCGGAGCATCCACAGAGGCAAGTTCGATGGAGAGTCGGAGCGGATCCTCCCGCCGCCTTGCTCGCCGGAGGCGCGGGCACGCAACAGCAGCCGGGCGCCGCAGCAGCGGTGCTCCCGCCCTCAGCCGAAGCCGATTGCGGAGCACAAGCCAGCGATATCGCTGGGCAGGCGGCACTCAGAGCGGAGCCGGGTACGGCAAGCGCGAGGAGGACAGCGGCAATGACCGCTCGGCGAACCATGAGCGGGACCGTAGTCCTTCCTCAATTTCGTGTCAATCCGAAGATGAACGGTATGACGCGCGGGCCGTTGACGCGGCGGCGAAATCGGACGAGTCTGCGACAGCGAAATGCGCGGACGGGCTGGGCGACCCAGGTCTCTGCGGTCGGGAGGTTCGATGAACGTGCCCTTTGGCCGGTGGCTGGTTCTCGCCATCCTCTGCGTAGGCTCGTGGGGGTTCCTCGCCCCTGGGGCTTTTGCCGCCCCTGCCTCGTGGCCGCGCGAGGTTCGCTCGGGCAACACCAAGATCCTGATCTACCAACCCCAGCCCGACTCGCTCGAAGGGAACGTCGTCACGGCGCGCGTCGCGCTCTCCGTGGACGAGCGCGGCGGCGACGGTCCCGTGTTCGGCGCGCTCTGGGTCACGGCCGATCTCGAGATCAACCGCGACACCAACCTCGCGCGCGTCGCCTCGATCACGGTCGATCGCGTGCGCTTCCCCGGACTCGCCGCGGACGATCCGAAGGCGGCGGCGCTGAAGGCTTTCCTCGAGAAGGAAGTGCCGACGTGGGAATTGGAGTTCACCGTGGACGAGATCCGACGCTCGCTCGAAGCCGTCGACGCGAGCGTCGAGGGCCTCAAGCACGAGCCGCCGAGGATCCTCGTCGTCGATCACCCCGCGATTCTCATTTCGTTCGACGGCGCGCCGGCGCTCGACGAGATCGAAGGCTCGCCCTTGCAGCGCATCGTCAACTCGCCCTTCCCGATCGTCTTCGATCCCTCGGCGAAGCGGTACTACCTCTACGGCTCGGTCGTGTGGTTCAGCGCCACCGATCCGATGGGTCCGTGGAAGCCCATCGACGCACCGCCGCGCGCGATCGCCGATCTCTTCGCCGATCCCAACGACGGCGACGACGAAAGCAAGCCACAAGATCCGAACGAGAGCGTCCCGCCCGACAAGCTGCGTCAGGCGACGATCTACACGGCGACCGAGCCCAGCGAAGTGATCGTCACCGACGGCGCGCCGCAGTATCAGCCTCTCGTCGGCGGCGACGTGCTCTACGTCACCAACACCGAGGACGACATCTTCGTCGAGGTCGCGACTCAGCGTCACTTCACGATCATCGCCGGACGCTGGTTCGCGGCGCCGAAACTCGCGGGCCCCTGGGATTTCGTCGATCCCCAGCAACTGCCGCAGGACTTCGCCAAGATTCCGGAGTCTTCACCGAAAGCGAGCGTGCTCACTCACGTGCCGGGAACGGATCAGGCCAAGGACGCCGTCATGGACTCGGTGATCCCGGAAACGGCCGCGGTGAAACGCAGCGAGGCCAAGTTCGAAGCCGAGTACGACGGCAAACCCGAATTCGAGCCGGTCGAAGGCACCAAGCTGCGCTACGCCGTCAACACGGCTTCGCAGATCATCGAGGCCGATGGCCGCTACTACGCCTGCGAGCAGGGCGTGTGGTTCATCGCCGACTCTCCCGATGGACCGTGGCGCGTCTCGGAGACGCGGCCGAACGGCGTCGACGAAATCCCGCCCAGCAGCCCCGTGCACAACGTGAAATATGTTTACGTGTACGATCACACGCCCGAGATCGTCTATGTCGGCTACACGCCGGGCTACACCTGGGCGCTCCCGTATCACGGCGTCGTCGTCTATGGCTCGGGGCATTACTATCGGCCCTGGCACCGCCGCTACTACTACCCCCGTTTCCGCACCTGGGGCTTCCACGCGCGCTGGGATCCGTGGTACGGCTGGCGTTATGGCATGAGTTGGAATGTCGGCTGGGTCACGTTCTCGTGGGGCTGGGGCAGCCACTGGGGCTCGTGGCATCACGGCTATCGCCGCGGTTATCGCGACGGCTACCAGGCCGGGTACTGGGCCGGCGTCCACGCGGGGGGCTATTGGGGCCCCGGGGGCTATCGGCCGCGGCCGCCGGTCACGGCGACGCGACCCCCGCGACCTGGCGTGCGGCCTCCGGTCGGGCGCCCGACGCCGGGAAGGCCGGGCGTGACGCGCCCGCTGCCGCCGCAGACGCGACCTGGAAATCTCTATGCGCGCCCCGAGAACGCGGGCCTCGGAGCGAAGCCGGCCACGCGTCCCACCGTGAAACCCGGCGTACGGCCGAGCACAAGACCCTCGACGCGGCCCGAAGCCGCGAAGCCGGAGACGCGGCCGACGACACCTACGAAGACACCGAGACCGTCGCGCCGCCCGAACGACGTCTACGTCGATCCCGATGGCAACGTGGTGCGCGATCGCGACAAGAGCGGCTGGGAGACGCGCGACAAGGACGGCTGGACGAGGCCAGCGCAGCCCGGAGTGAGCGGGCCCACGACGCGGCCCACGCGCCCCGTGTCGAGCCGTCCCGAGGCGCGGCCTTCTCAGCCGTCGAAGCCGAGCAAGCCCGCGGTCGAGCCGAGCCGCCCACGGCCGAAGCCGGCGCAGCCGAAAGTCCAGCCTCGCGGCGGCGGATCGATGGACAAGTCGAAGGCGACGCGCCAGCGGAGTTCCGGCGGCGCTCAGCGATCCTCGGGAGGCGCCAAGAGGAGCCGCTGAATGGCAGGCGTGAACGAATGTCGGCGTGTCGCCCTGGGCGCTCAGCGCGTCTACGGGCACGCGTTCACGGAGCGGGGCGCGCCGTCGCTCGCGACGCCGTAGCTGCCGCTCCCGCACGCGTTGCGCCCGCGCACGAGATACCACCGCGCGGCGCCGATCCCGGGAATCGACGCGTCGCTCGCCGTCGTCGTCGTGAGCCCAGCGGCGAGGCATGTCTCCGTCTCGCCGAGCTCGCCGCCGAGCGCCGCGACATCGCCACGAACCACGTCGTAGACGGTGCCGCTTCCGGCGATCGGGGCGAGCGTCGTCCACGAGAGCGTTCTCGTGTCCGCCAGCAGGTCGAGACGCTCGACCTCGGGAGGAAGGGCACGCGTGCCGAGATCGGCGGGCGCGCAGTCTCGTAGGTCCGCGAGCCCATCACCATCGGAGTCGCTCGCGGGACACACCACCGCCATCGAGAGCAGATAGTCGCCGGGGAGCCCAGACGACCACGAGACACGCGCGACGTAGGTTCCGGCTCGGGTCGCGCGGTGGACGATCGCCTCGGCGGGAGCATTCGGCGTTGTCGCGTCGAGCCGCCCCGCGCCGCTCGCGATCGACGAAGCGCTTTCCAGATCGTTGGCGAGAGCGACCTCCGTGCCCCCCGGATCGAGGAGCGCCAGCGCGCCGTTGAAGGGACCGTCGCCCCGCCTCGGGTCGAGGTCGAGCGCGATGAAGAGCAGGTCTCCGGCGTTCGCCTCGAAGGCGTAGTGATCGACGTCGGTCTCACCGGCGATCGAACCCCAGACGTAGCCCGACGCGACGGGAGCCGCTTGCGTGAGCGCGTCGTTGGGCTCGACCTCCGCGTCGGCGGCGCTTTCCACGGGGCGGATCGTGGCCAGCACACGGTAAGGACTCGCTGCCCTGTTCGCGTCGTAGTAGCTCACGCGCAAGAAGTGCGCCCCGTCGCGCGCGACCGCCCCCGCGACGTTCGCCGAGAGCGAGCCGAGCGGCGGGTCGTTGTTCGCGTCGTCGTACTCGAGCGTGTCGGTCTCAGTCGTGACGCGCAGATCGAAGTCCTGTCCGCTCGCAGGTAATCCGTCGACGACGGCGAAGATTCGCTCGCCGACCGCGAGCGTTCCCATCTCCAGGAAATCCACGTCGCCGCTCGTATCGATCGCGCCGGTCGCGCCGCAGGCCCAGGGCCTCGCCTGCGCGGGCACATCGTTGGGCTCGACCTCCGCATCACAGCGGCTCGCCTCGATCACGAACGCGGAGCCGATGGTCGGCGTCGCTTCGTCGACGAAGACGAAGACGCGCTCGCCAGCCTGGAGCGATACGCAATCGGCGACTTCCGCGCCGAAGGCCGCATTGCGGTTCGCAGCGCGCAGGCACTGGCCGACGTTCGCGGGTGCACTGCCCGCCGGGCACTCGCGGGCAACGATGACGACGGGGTCGAGAGTGCTCGGAAACCCGCTTGCGCGGAACGAGTAGCTT